>JAATVS010000618.1 GCA_014523695.1 Nitrososphaerales archaeon TH5895 | reverse complement strand
GTTATGGATTTTTGTGAGCATGTCAATTCCACTAGCCTCCTTAACTGCCTCAGTGTAAAAGATAGGAATTCCCTTACTCCTACAGTATTCGATCAGATCCTTAAGTTTTGGGATTATCTCCCTGTAATTGGGAGTGTTCATCCCAATCTGATCATATGAACCTCCCTTGCTAACAAAACCATTTTGCATATCTACAACTATTAGAGCAGGCGTAATAGTACGCCCAGTCGGAAGTGTAACACTAAACATTTGAGTCTATTAGATTATTGGGAATATATAAGGATATGCGAAGCTGCTACTAAGGTACTACTTTGATTGCTATAGGATGAATCTATCTAATAATGGGAACGTTATCAAGGACATAAATTTAGCCCCCAGAAGTTGTGAATGGAAGTCGGAAACTCGTAATCAATTTTAGTGAATTCTTATAATAGGTTCTTAGAAGTTAACAGAAGTTACTTATCTTCAGTGCTTAGGTTTTATAGCCTATCTATCTAGGACCTCCTATAATTTTCCCACGAGCAGCGTCACGATCGGGGTTAAATGTCGCAGTAAAGGTGGTTTGGATCTTCATTGTGCAATACCAAGAACTAGCAATGATTAAATCCAAGCCTAGGATACGTATTTTGTGGCTGAAGGCGAGCTACTAGTAACTTTCATGCTCAGCATTAGCCTTTTATTAATTATTATCTCTGCAGTACGTCGTTACACTAGTAACTTTATCATACCCGGTGTAACTATTCTGATGTTCCTTGGAGCAATATTAGCAGCTGCTCCTATTATTGGTTTCGAAGTAGACGAATTCTACAATTTCATTGAAGGATTACCGGAAATAATACTATTAGTTATTATCCCTATTTTGATCTTTGAATCCGGTCGCAAGTTAAAAATTGGACGGATCAAAAAAGAAGCTATACCAATAGGTTTCTTTGCAATTATAGGAGTAGTATTAACTATCATAATTATAGGGATTGCAGTCAATGGCGTATTTCAGATTCCACTTATTGATGCCTTGCTTCTTGGGGCTATTTTGGCTGCTACCGACCCTGTAGCCGTGGGTGTCATATTCAAGAAATTTCCAATTCCGCATAAGTTGAATATAATTATAGAAGGTGAGTCTTTGTTTAACGATGCAACGGGAGTTATTTCTTTTAATGTTATTAGAGGAATAATCTTTTCTGGAGTTGCATTTTCACTACTGGATGCTTCTATTTCTTTTATCTGGTCAATGATTGGCGCAATCGCTCTAGGTACTGCAATAGGATGGGTTGGTGGAAAAGTTCTTGATAAATGGAAAGCTGATGAGTACGTTGACTTCACCTTTTCCTTAGGCCTGGCCATCAGTGGCTATATTGTAGCAGACCACTTTCTGCATGTTTCTGGAGTAGTTACCACTTTGTTTACTGCATTGCTACTAATTACTAAGCACAAAGAGATTTCTACTGGTGTTAGAAAACTGTTTCACAAATACTGGGACTATTTAGGTTTCGTAACAAATAGTATTTTGTTTTTCCTTATAGGAATTCCTTTGCTCGCTGTGGGAACAGCTGAAAGTATTGGGTTTCCGCTAATCCTCTTCATAGTAGCTCCATTTGCCATTATGATGATGTCTAGAGCTGTTGTAGTTTACGGTGGAAGTACTTTTTTAAGAATCTTTAGAGTAAAAATTCCTGTCAAATGGCAAAATGTTCTTACCCTTGGGGGAATAAGGGGAGGTATGACAGTAGCATTGGTACTGTCACTTTCTTCAGAATATGAATTCAGGGATCTATTTATCAGTTTAATCATACCTCTAATCGCGATTAATCTATTAGTAAATCCTATTTTATTGAATCAGTATCTGAAAAAATCGAAACTGACATAGTTAATAAGCAAGAAAGAGAACCAGCAAAGAGAGCCATGTCTGATACTTTGCCGTCTCACCGTCTACTATTTATCGAACTCATCTTGACTAATAGTTGACCGACTTGGAATGGATACTGAAAGAAAGGGTTTAATTTTTAGTAAGGGACGGCTTGAGACGCTTACTGATGGAGTATTTGCGATAATAATGACAATATTGGTTTTTAACATTAGCGTACCCGAACTCATATTATTCACAGAGGGAGAGCTCGCAGAAGAAAGACTTTCTAATAAATTTGCTAGTTTATGGCCTGATATCTTGGCTTACATAATCAGCTTTGTTACTCTTGGTGTTTACTGGGTTACACATCATAGAATTTTCCGCTGGATACTATATGTCGACCGGCCTTTGATCTGGATTAATATCTCATTCCTAATGACTATTGGAATTGTACCCTTTTCTACTACTCTACTTACACAATATTTAGACCAGCAAATTTCGATCTTTGCGTATTCATTCAATGCGATTCTTGCAGGTGTAATAGTATATGCATTATACTTTTATGCTAAACGGAATCCAGAATTAGTTGACAAGACAGTACCTGCTTTGATTGGGAGAAGAGCCGGAAGACGGACAATAGTCACAACATCAACGTACTCGGTAGCCTTACTATTCTCATTCATATACTTACCTGCTAGTTGGGTTCTTTTGTTACTAGTTCTAATTCCAGAGCTCATCCCAGACAGATACTTTGGAAGAGACATTTCTCTGTAGAAAATATTTACCAAAAATTTAGTGTATGTCGATGTCTATTTCCTTACATTTTTTCATCCTATTATTCGCTACTACTGAAGTAGCACACAAAATATCCTTGCCGTAACCAGGAAACAACTAAGTTTTCAGACATAATCATTTCCCTAACTCGAAATATGTATTATTTAAGAAATCTGTTAACTGAAATCAAATGATCTGTCAACTACTTCCATATATTGCAAGATTCGACTATCTCAAGAGTGACCGCCGGATTCAAGTCCGAGAAACAAGTTCAAAACATGTTAACATCCATTTCCAATTACAGAATCTTGTAATGCCAGTTGTGGCCGGAACGTCAATAGGTCCGATAAATGCTGCAACAATTTTAAGCTACATAGCAGAAAATAATATGCGGGAAGACTCTTCAGATAGGTTAAATGAGTTCTGTGAATATTTATGCTTATCTGTCATTTCGAACTGTTACGGTTAAT
>JAATVS010000105.1 GCA_014523695.1 Nitrososphaerales archaeon TH5895 | reverse complement strand
CTATCTCTATCTGAAGCTACTCTTAATCTTCCCCTATATGATCATCCACGAAGGTCGACTTCAGAGCTGTCCTATCAATTATTGTAGAATCCTTGCCCGATTTCTGTGTATACACATAGACCTGTATATCGTTTCCTTCAGGCCCCGGTATCATGTAACTATCCTCAATATGATAACCCAAGGTGTTGAAATGTTGGTCAAAATAGTCTTTCTCATCTGCTTGTACTACGAACAAGCCTGCCGTAGCCTGACTTGAATTTGTCGACAAATTATCTGGTGCGTTGGCAGGAGCAATGACATTGACTTTACCCTTAGGAGCTGCTGGATCTGTGTTCGTGGGATCTGAAAATGTATACGTTCCTGCGGTGTCAAACGTATATTGAGCCGCATCCCCAAACGGTATGGTCCCAGTGGTGAGAAGAACCTGATTATCGCTGTCTTGGACAAGTGAAATACCGTGAGGAGTACCCTGAGGACTCATTGTGCTATTGTCAGCATTAGACCAGATAACTTTCGTCCCTTCTACGATTGTTGCATCAAGAGGAAGGAATCCCTGATTAACTAATCTTTTATCAGGGATCAAAACAACGAGATTATGTACGTCAGAATCTAACTTCATGGAATTCGTCTGTGCAATGTCGCCAGCGTTGAATCGTGGTCCCGCAGTAGGAGCTGTACTCGAACCAACCCCTCCCTCACTTGAAGTAGTATTTGCGGGCTCCTCGGTCCCGGGCAAAACATTTACCTGAGCATAAACTGTCTCAACTGAGCTATGGATACCAGCGCCTGACAAGACCAGGATAGCAGCTGCAGAAACGGTAAGCGCTATGATACTCAAACTTATATTCATTTGGAGGCTGTAGGCAGACTCCCATTTATAATGCATTGTGTTTGAAAGAGTTGACCTTCGTATCGTACAAGCACGGTAAATTTAAAAGATATAGTGAGCAATGCATTAACATTTATACTATAATTTGGTTCGATCTTATCCATTGTCCATTTTGGAGGAGGTCCAGCCACTCTTCGTCTCACCAGAATTAGGAGATGTTGGAGTATCTTTTGCTGATTTTCCTATGAAAGTTTCGCTTACCGACTCAAATGTGATAGTCTATGGAGTTCCATTGGACCTCACAACCTCCTTTGGAAAAGGAACCAGGGAAGGACCCAATTCGATCAGATTGACTTCGGCAAAACAGATAGAAACCTACTTAATTGAAGAAAATGCTGATTTGGCTGACAAGGTCAAACTCTATGATTTCGGCGATCTTAAGATGCCTCAACTTGATTCTAACTGCAGTTTGAGCTCCATTATTTCATCAATTGGATCGAACATTACTATGACTGCAGATCGTATAAAAGCGAGCAGCAAAATTCCAATTTTGTTAGGGGGAGAACACACCATCTCATACTACCAGCTTAAGGCGCTGGCTGACACAAAGCCTCTGATTCTTCATTTCGATGCTCATAGAGATTTGAAGCCTGAATATGATGGGATGGTTATGTGTCATACAACTCCTTTTTACCATCTAATCAACGACGGACATATTCGTAGTCACGATCTAGTTCAAATTGGAATAAGACAATGTGATCGACAGGAGAATCAATTTGCATTAAATAAAGGTGTCGTTACGTTCGATGCTTGGACGATTCATGATAACATTAATAAATTATTGTTATACATCAACGAAGTTACTTGTAATAGAGTTATCTATATTTCATTTGACATAGACGTTTACGACCTATCATATGTTCCGTGCACCGGATGTCCTGAACCATACGGTTTGGACCCATTCCAGGTGGCTAAAATCATAAAAAGCATAAGCCCCTCGGCTATGCTCATAGGTATGGATATGGTGGAAGTTGCGGCTAGAAGTAATGATCATAGAGAAGGTACGCTGGCTGTCCAAACCCTTTACAGGATGTTGGTTAATCTGCAAAAGGCTTATTCATAGTCGCTGGAACCCCCTACAAATGGGAGCTTGTATAATGATTGTGTTAGCCGGTGAATTGGGGTCTCTTCGAAAGTAACATAGGAAGGTTCAAGGGGAGATATGGCTTATCTGCAGTTTTATTTGTTATTTCATTGGCCAATCCATCTATTGTCATGGTTCTTCTTTCACTTAGGTTTAAACGATCCCGGATTTGAAATTTTGCTTCTTCTACTTCAGTATCCCCTATAACAACGATGTAATTAATCCATTCCATTTCTGCATCTCGGATCTTTTTTCCTACTGATTCATCCCGATCATCTAAATCTACTCTTATGTATTTTTTTGAAAGTGTATCAGCAATCTCCTTACAATAAGCGGTATGGTTTGAGGTCACAGGAATCAAACGCATTTGAGTGGGCGAAAGCCATAGTGGCAGTGTAGGCTTTTCGCCAGTTTTTGAACTTTTTGCAGCCTTTTCTAGTAATGCGTAAATTACTCGTTCAATTGCTCCACTTGGTGAATTGTGCAGGATTACAGGATACTTTTTCGATCCATCTTCATCGACAAACGTTATGTTGTATCGTTTACTATTTTCAATATCAATCTGGTCCGTAGAAAGTGCTGAAGCTTTTCCTTGACTATCTATAAAATTAAACTCCCATTTTAGAATAAAATAAAAGAACCGCTCTTTCCACAATTCCACCAGCACAGGACGATCAAATTTCCGAGCTAATTCAATTATCATATCTTTATTCTCCTGGAAGCAATTCTCGGTAAACCGTATTGCCATCTCAATGTCGCTAGAGGTTGAAATTCCCAAATCATTTAAAACAGTGGTCGATAAATCAAATCTTTTTAGAAGCTCCGACTTGGCCTCCTCCATATTTCTGCAGAATGCATGACAATCAGGCATACTGAATGCTCTCAACCGTTTCAACCCCACAACCTCTCCGGTCTTCTCTCTACGGAAACTATATCTGGTAAGTTCATAAAGCCGAAGGGGTAGATTCTTGTAAGATATCAATAAATCTTTTGCCATTAGAAACTGGCCAAAACAAGCTGCAAATCTAAGGAAATAATGTTTCCCATGGTCAGTAGCGATATTGTACTGTCTTGCAGGGAATCGGTTAAAGTAACTCTCCAGTGATGGATGTTTCGAATCATACATTATGGGAGTTTCTATCTCTATCCCGCCGTAGTCGCTCACCATTTTGGTAACGTATTGTTCTATCAATGACTTGATCAAGCGACCCTTGGGGTAGAATCGCATATTCCCGGAATCAGATGCTGGTTCATAATCGGCTATAGCTAATTTCCGCATCAATTTAACATGAGGTGGAATTTCATCAACAGCTCTCCTCTTCTCGATCTCGTAACTTATTAGGCTCTTTAGATTGCTTTGATTGTTCAAATATTTGTACTCCTTTAAGGGGATCATGTTCCCATCTGGCTTCAATACAAACCATTGTGATCGTAATGAATCTTCTGCGCTAAGCGCACTGGATATGCCTGTACCAGAATTATTCAGTGCTGTCTTTGATAGCGAACCACTCTCTTTATCTGAATATTTAGTAATAGAACTCTTATCATATGTTCTAAAATTCTCCGCTAAAGGATGCGCTTTGACTTTTACTGAAAATGATTTTGTCCATCCGAACGGTGCCCTCTTGACTTCAATATTTTCTTTCATGGTTTCTTCTTTCATCATGTTCATGATCGCCAAAGCTTGTTGTGGTGATGCAAGATTCGAGCTCAAGTGCGAATAAGGGTAAATTAGGAGCTTATTGTTCTTAATCCCTTGCATATAGCGCTTGATATCCTGCGCAGCAAATTTGACAACGGAAATATCATCGCCTTCCTCGATTGCTACAAGTGTAACAACTAAGTCTTGAAGTCTCACCTTATCGAGCGATACGTCCTGATCGGCGTATTCTTCGTCTATCTCTCTAGTAACAGGCTCGTACTCGAAGAGTTCAGCATGAAGTTGAAGTACTCGCATTCTATGGAAGATAGTAGGAATACTTGGATGATTAAAGGCTTTTGAACTATGTATGGGCTATACCTGAACCTGGATGGTCAAGAAATGAGATGTAGGACCATCTTTGTGGCCTTTTTTCAGACCATTAAATACACGCTAATCCCATCTCGCTCGTTCATTTTCTCGATCATCTTTGGTAGCTTTTTTCCAATCTTTATAGTGTTGTCTACAAAGGTAAATCCGTTTGTTTGCAGAATCGATCATTAGATCAATGGCCATTGCAGCTTTACTTCCACTCATGGATCTAAGGGCGATCTGGTCACATCCTTGCACACTACATGCAATTCCTTTATCCACCTTACCCATACTATTGTAAAATGAAAAGTGCTGGTATAAAACCTTGATCAAGCCCTAGTATCAACATCAGACATTGGATGTAATTGGAGAAATCATCCTCCTCTATAGTATCACAGCAGACACCAAATATCTATCCATTCAAAGCACGATATAATCCCTAGTAAGAAATTTCTAGAAGAATACTTATTTATTATTCCAGATAGTTATATTCGATAAAATGATTGTATGCTTATCTTCGATTTACACTAACGTATGGTTTAGTATATGTTTTAGTTCATTATAAATACTTAATATTCCAGCGGTTTGTGAATGAAATCCATTATCGGATTGTTATCGTTGTTAATGATCAAGCCGTCAAATCTGAGGTATAGTAACGATATTCGAAAAGCGAGTGTTACCTTTACAGCATTTCTGATATTACTATCAATGATTTCGATGCCCGGTCTGGCCAGTGCTCAATCGATGTCCCACCAAGGCACCTTGAGTGTATCAGGAGATACTTCAAAAGTTCAAGACAAAACAAGTAATCCAAAGACAGAATGTAACGATCCGATCGATATCAAAAACGTGTCAAGCAGCAACATTGATAATGATAATACCAATAGTATGGCTGCTCAGTCGGCATTTGATAATGATGAAGATACTGAATGGCATGAAGATAGTGTAGGTGCCTACCTAGAGTTCGATATTGGGGCAATTAGATCGATTTGTGAGATAGACGTACTTTGGGACGAAGGAAATGAGAGATCGTATAATTTTGTGATTTCTGTTTCTGAGAACGGCACTGAATATAAAGATAGGGTTAGAGCTGTAAGCAGTGGAAACTCTGGACTCCCAGAATCATATGCCATTCCCGATACCATAGCTAAACAGATCCGACTTACAGTTTATGGGAACAGTGAAGATGAATCTGCAGGCGTTAAAGAAATAAGTGTAAATGGAAGAGACGTAAGGAAAATAGGACAAGAGTATAAAATTTGTGATGATCTTCCGATAATTAATTTTGTGGCCAGTCCTAGCCAATCGCGCGATCTTCCAGAGAATGCTGCGGATGGAGATTTTACGACGGCTTGGTCCAGTTTGGGGAAAGGTTCGTTCATACAAACTGATCTTGGTGCATTGAAATCGGTCTGTGGTGTCAGTATATCCTGGTATAATGGAGAGAGCAGACAGTATGTTTTTGAGGTTTCAGTCTCTAAAGATGGAATGAACTTTAACCAGGTTTACGAAGGAAAAAGTAATGGCAAATCTATTCGCCCACAAAATTATGCCTTTTCAGAAGTGGATGCCAAATATGTAAGAATTACTGTATTTGGTAACGATAAGAACGATTGGGCCGGTATTACTGAATTGTCTATAAAAGGATTTACTCCGCCATCCCCACCTAATAAGCCTCCAATTGCCCACTCAAAAAGTGTTTCAACTGACATGAATGTTCCTATTCCAATCAAATTATCTGGCTCAGACCCCGAAGGTTCTGTGTTGACCTTCAATATAGTCGATCTTCCTAAACATGGTCAATTGTCGTCCGTGTCAGCTGACACTGTGAAGTATACCCCAGATAAGGAATATTCAGGCTCAGACAGCTTCACATACACTGTCAAAGACAATAAAGGCATAACAAGTAATACGGCAACAATTACTATTGACATTAAGGAAGTCCTTGAATGTAGTATACTTAACCCGACGGTGGTAACAGCAATAGGAAGTGATGGAAATGTTCCCTCTAATGTAATAGACAAAAATCTCAATACGATGTGGTCTAAGGACGGTATCGGGTCTTGGATTCAGTTCGATCTTGGATCAATAACAAAGATTTGTAGTGTTGATATTGCATGGTATAGAGGGGACGTGAGGCAAAATGATTTCAATGTGTCCCTCTCTAATGATGGCTCTACCTTTAAGAACGTATTTGAAGGAAGAAGCAACGGCAGTGCCACAGGTTTTGAGAAGTACAGTTTACCTTCAGGTCCTGAAGGAAAGTTTGTACGAATCACGGTAAATGGTAATACTGAGAATAACTGGGCTAGTATATCAGAGATCGCCTTATTTGGAGCTAGAATTGGGCCAGAACCTCCAGCAGAACCTCCAAGTCCACCTCCAGCAGAACCTCCAAGTCCACCTCCAGCAGAACCTCCAAGTCCACCTCCAGCAGAACCTCCAAGTCCACCTCCAGCAGAACCTCCAAGTGCACCTAGTCCAGGCAATAATGGGAGCGATGCGGGCACTAATGACGAATTCGGAATCAAGAAAATCTATTCTACGAAACCTGGTGGCGAGCAGTGGTTTATGAATATGCAAGATCCGAATAACGATCCGAGATCAAGTCCGCCTTCGATGTCAAAAAATAGTGATGGCTCATGGCGGGTAACCAGTGATCAAGTCAGGTATGGTGTTTTTACATCAGCCGGATACAAACCTGACGACGTAGTAATTGATCACGGAGCTATCGAGAGCCGAGGATATATGCAATCGCCAAACGACTGGAAGAATATTGAGATGACAGGGCAGGTTAAATTCAATTCTGGTGATAGCGGAGAAAATTGGGCATGGTACGCAAGGGGTGGTAGACACACGGGAAGTGGCAATCCTGATGGATGTGAGGGCAGCTCACTTAAAGGAGACCTAAGGTATACTGACGGTACAGTTAGATGGGCCAAAGAACAGTGGCATGTAAGCTATGTCTTTAGCAGCTGGAAGAATTCTCCTGCATCTGCAGATGGTAAATTTGTAGGCTTTAAGGCGATGATGTATAATACAATGGTAAATGGTGAAACCGCGGTCAAGTTAGAGTTATGGGTCGATCCTAATAATAGTAATAACTGGCAACAGGTGTATGATTTTATAGATCAGGGTGGATGGGGTAGTGATGGAGGAGAATGTAACGGAGCTCCTGATCAAATCATTTCATGGGGTGGTCCGATAGCATCATTTAGATGGGATGGAGCAAATAGCGTTGACCTAAAGAATTTAAGTGTAAGGGAGATCGCTCCTCCAAAGTAGTAACAGGGGCGAGAATTGAGACATTACAAAATTTGAAAGAATGAAAACGAAGACAAGTAGAGCAGTTATTTTTTTCATTCACTTGGGCAAATGGTGTTTTTTGGCAGATACAGAATACTTCAAATTCAGAGATCAGTTAACGAACATAATTACCGGTGATTAAGTTAAAACATACCAGAGCTTTCAAAGGTTAGTATATTTATCTTGATGAAAGTCGGACAATTATCGTATTGCTGTAACCAGCATGAACTCAGACAATGTATTGATAATCCAAGCATCTATAATCAGTAGCCAAATCATATCTAAGTGTTTGATTTAGTCACAATATCTTGTTCAGCGGAAAGCACCCTCTGATCTGCCGCAGCCCGAATCACTATCTCTTCGTAATACCTGATTACAGTGATTTCCTGAATTTCTGGCACCGACACTTTTT
>JAATVS010000617.1 GCA_014523695.1 Nitrososphaerales archaeon TH5895 | reverse complement strand
TACGTAACGGAATAAAAGATTCCTCCCTTTTCTTTTCATTTTGCCTTTTTGGTCGACCAGCTTCGGGCGCGTACTTTATTATTACCTCTAGCCTTGATCTGTCAGAGGGGTAAATACCGTGCATTATCAATTTGTAGTTCTGAAAGGCACTAGCCCAATTTCAAATTCAATGATTTACAACTCCTTAGTATACCCCGTTTTCCTAAGATACATATCTAGCCTCCATCATTTTTGTTAAATGTGATTCTATGGAGGTGAGCCTCATGAGACCACATATCTTGAATGTGGAAAACCTGTTGAATGCAGTCGTTCGATAGCTTATTGATATCTATTGTTCACTCCTACAATGCATCTCCCCAATTATTCTTTTTTCTGCCTTGCTTTTGATAATAATTCAATCCGTCACTTGGCTAGAGCACCTATCACAATACTGCACTATACATATATTGCATCCAAGCGGTCTAAGAATGAGGGATGGATATATGCCTGAATCGAAGATGACTGTCGTAAAATTGGTAATTGAAGGTAATAAATTTGAAATCTTAGTTAAACCTGATCTTGCTCTGGATTACCGATTAGGCAAGAGAAATGATTTGACCAATATTTTGATATCTGATGAAGTATATTCAGATGCAAACAAGGGATCAAGAGCTTCTAGTGATAAGCTTTCTAAATATTTTAAGACGAATGATTCTGGAGAAGTCGCTCGTCAGATTCTGTTGAATGGTGAGCTGAGTCTAACTACGGAGCAGAGACGAAAGATGGTAGACGAAAAGAGAAGACAGATTATCGACTACATTAGCAAGAGCTTTGTTGATCCTAAGACTCATCTTCCGCATCCGCCTTTGAGAATACAAAGTGCCATGGAAGATGTTAGAGTTAGTATCGACCCCTTCAAGAAAGCCGAGGAACAGGCAAAGTCAATTATCGACGCTCTCAGAAAGGTCCTACCTTTGAAATCAGAAATCTTGCAATTAACGGTAACTATTCCAGCAAACCACTCAGCTCAGGGATATAGTGCTCTAAAGAGTATAGGAAATTTCAAAAGTGATGAATGGCTTGCTGACGGTTCGGTTCGTGTCACGTTGGAAGCCAACGCAGGCATGAAGGGTAAGATTATCGAAAAGATTGGGTCGGCGACAAGAGGAACAGCTCAAATAAGAGAAGATCTCTAACTCAGATTCACTTAAAATATAAATCCCATCATGTTTCCCAAATGGGAGAAAGAAATGACAAATATTTGTACTAGAGCCAATATGATAGATTGGGGGAGATATTGATAGTCTATGCAAGAAATTAAGAGAAAATACGTAGTCCCCGGAGATAGGATTGTTGACGGCAATTTCCGTCCTCTTTCAAATGTGACTAAATCAGGAAATTCTATATTTGCAACTAGAATTGGTATAGCGGAAGCTACAAGAGATGGGATCAAGGTAATTCCTTTGTCAGGGGTATATATTCCTCGTGTGAATGATGTAGTGATTGGCAAAATTATCGATCATTCTTCTCTATCCTGGCAGGTCGACATAAGGTCATGTTTTTCCGCACATCTGCCTGCCCAAGATGTTTTTGGAAGAGATTTTTCACCAGCCCGTGATGATATGAATAAACAACTCGCAATAGGCGATCTAGTTACAGCGCGAATCATGGCGTTTGATAGGACACGGGATCCTATGCTGACAATCCAGGATAAGGATCTCGGAAAAATTCCACGAGGCGAATTCTTAAAGATCTCCGCAACCCGTGTTCCCCGATTAATTGGAAAACGGGGCTCTATGATCCAGACAATAGAACAAGCAACCCAGACGCGAATATTGATAGGACAAAATGGTATAGTCGTAGTTGCCGGCAGGAGCGCAGAAGGTACTCAGCTAGCTATAAGAGCAATTCGGATGGTTGAGGAGGAAGCACATACATCCAATCTCACTCAGCGGATTAAAACGCTCTTAAACGTTCCTGAGCCGGAGTCTACTGAAACTATATCAGAGCAGGCATCACCAGAGGGTCAAAAATTAGAAGGAAGCAGCTCCTCTATTCCCGAAGCAGAAGAACAGGTGCAAGAAGAAGAATTGGAAAAAGGTGACAAGGAATAATGGTTCAAACAAGGAGCCTAATAGACGAACATGGGCGCAGAACTGATGGTCGGACCATGGATGAGTTGCGCAATGTCAAGATACAAGTGGGAATCGTAAAAAACGCTGACGGTTCAGCCTATATTGAGTTTGGGAAAAACAGAATTATTGCGGCTGTCTATGGCCCCAGAGAAGTCCATCCGAAACACATGGCACAACCTGATAGATGTGTCTTAAGGTGTAGATATCATATGTCACCGTTTTCAACCGATACCCGTAAGAATCCTGCCCCTTCAAGAAGAGAAGTCGAAATTTCGAAAGTGATGAGAGAGGCGTTGGAGCCAGCGCTGATGCTCGAAGATTATCCTAGGGCAGCAATCGATGTATTTGTTGAAGTTTTACAAGCAGACGGTGGCTCTAGATGCGCTGGCATTACTGCAGCATCAGTTGCCTTGGCCGATGCCGGCATTAACATGCGAGATATTGTTCCGGCATGCGCAGCTGGAAAGGTTGATGGGAAGATCGTTCTAGACATTAACGATGTTGAAGACAAGGAAGGGAGCGCAGATATGCCATTAGCGTACATGCCACATCTTGAACGAGTAACTCTTCTGCAACTGGACGGCATTTTGAACCAGGAAGAGTTTAATGAGTGTCTCGACAAGGCGTTACAGGGTTGCAAAATGATTTATGAGATTCAAAGAAGAGCACTTATTCAAAAATACTTTGGAGACGAGCAGGAGTTGAAAGAGGAATCTTGAGTTCATCAAAACGTTCAACAATTATAGTAGAGCATCTTCGGAAGCAACAGATGCGAGAGGCGATCTCGAGATCTAAGAGGCTCGATGGAAGAGACTTGGATGAAATGAGAACGCTGGAAATAGAGTTGGGTATTATTGGCAAAGCGGACGGCTCATCAAGGGTGAGGTTAGGGAATTCGGAGGTAGTTGCTGGGGTTAAGGTGGAAACGGGAACACCATTTGAAGGATTGGAGAACAAGGGTGCCTTGATACTGTCAGCAGAGGTCCTTCCGATAGCATCACCTTATGTCGAACCAGGACCTCCAGATGAGGAAACTATTGAATTGGCCAGAGTAGTTGATCGAGGAGTAAGAGAATCTGAAATGGTTGATCTTGATAAATTAGCACTGATTCCGGGAAAGGTTGTTTATACCATATTCGTCGATTGCAGTATCATAAATTATGATGGTAATCTCTTCGATGCATCATCATACGCTGTAGTTTCCGCACTCATGTCTAGCAAACTTCCAGTCTTTGAGGTGCAAGATGGCGAAGCCGTGGTGAACACTGGAAAAAAAATGGATCCGCCGCTCACAACTATCCCTGTATCCATAACTGCCGTTAAAATAGGCGATTCGGTAATTCTTGACCCAACTGCTGAAGAAGAGGCCTGTATGGATGCTAGGATTACAATTACTACTAATTCTGAAGGAAAATTTGCAGCCCTTCAGAAAGGATCGACAGGGTCATTTACGATTGACCAAATTAAGAAGGCAGCAGAAATAGCAAGAATTAAAGGAGAGGAAGTTCGAACCAAAATTAAAGAGCTTACTAGCAATGGTCACTAGAAGAAAGCATAAATCAACATCTCTTAAGGGATTAGGAGTCAAGTTTGGAGCGACTGTTCGAAAGCGATACGGAGCTGTGTACAGAATCCTCAAGAAGCACAGAAAGTGCCCCTCATGTGGCTCTAAGAGACTATCTCGGATTGCACTTGGGATATGGCATTGTCCGAAATGTCATTTTAAAGTAGCCTCGGGGGCTTATGATATTAGCAAGCAAGCAATGTAGATCAGAGATTAGGTTCTTCTTCCATCGAAATAATCAAAGGGCTAGACTCGTCGCAGAGGCTGCTTTCTTTGCACTTCGTCCAGATTCAACATACTTTTCAAAAGATTATTCATCAACGTCGGAAATTTTTCTCGACGATCACATGATAACAATCCGGGTGGAGGCG
>JAATVS010000616.1 GCA_014523695.1 Nitrososphaerales archaeon TH5895 | reverse complement strand
TTTATTCCCGTGCTATAGTATCCGAAACTTGAGCCTATTCTCATAGATATGTTACGACACGGCTACAAGGAACGCTAGACATCCTGTTCTAGACTTGATTTGGGGTTAAACCGATCCGCCAAGTCAATCAATATCCATTCATTCCAAGGGTCTCACTCACTGTTGATGGCGCTTATCCCTATTACTCATCATTACCTATCCTTTCATTATAATTAATAAGCAGGAATAAATTATTATGAATGTTCATAACTGGACACGATCTATCTAGAAATTTTCCTTAAATAACCAAGTTCCGGAACGCCTTTTTACCCTAATGTATTCTCCCACAGCAGGTTCCTATGCGAAGGACGACCAGTGAATTGACAAATTCTAGCACACTGGTCGCCTGAGCATGAAAGTTTTAAATTATCACAAAAGATATGGCAACCTGGTTGTCTTGGATACCAAGTAAACCGATGTATCACTATGTATTCTATTTGAATGATACGGTCATACACTATGGTGAAGACTTCGTCACTTGATTCTCGTTCAGGTTGCAGTTAACCAAATAGACTTAGATATTCTGTTGCAGAATCGCGTTTCACGTAAAAAAATCTCTATGATTACCCTTGCGCCCCAAATCTAGCCTATTTCCTTATTCCTTGTTGTTTGAATGCTAATCTGATTTGAAATCACTTTGGTTTAAAGTCATAAATAATGTTTAAGGCTTATGTATCAATGGTGAATGATATGTCTGAAAGGATGACAAGAGACCGTGACATAGAATTAGAAAACATCATCGGAAACTTGATGATAGCTGAATACCAAGTCGATAGACTTCAATCTAGATTGAGTGAGAGGGTAGGCGGTTTAGGATCAGGGAGTAACAAGAAATCCTCTTCATTTGTGTTTAAGAAAAATGATAAATGGTATAGGGTCACGCTAGCTGTTGAGGAGATGACTAACATAAATATCATTGACGATATGACTTAAAATATATTATTTCATAGATGCACTAAACTCTGAAGTACCTAACGCCAATTATGAAATCTATCTACCTTAAAAAATCAAAAATAACTAGAATAGTAAGTAATTTTTATCTACATCCTAAACTAGTATTCTAGTCCCTATTTTAGTATCTGATTCAATAGCTTTGACAATATTAGTAACGCTAGATCGTAATATCACAGTAGGGATTCTTGAGCGTTCTATTATTTTTAGAGCGACCATATCCATCAGATCGTACTTTCCTGCCATTGAGCTATTTTTGCCCAATACCTCTATGCATTTATCAATGCTAACCATCTTGAAAATCTTTGCATGCCGGTTAATATTTGGATCAGAATCATAAATCCCATTGACATCTGTCGCGTTCACAAATAGCTTAGCTTTAACTTTTTCAGCGACCAATGCAGAAGTTGCATTAGTACTCTGGCCAGGATGCAATCCTCCTAAAATCACTGGTTCTCCTGTCTCAGCTGCAATAGAGACTTCATCGAGATTTGTAGGTACCTTTGGGTAGACACGGCTACTTACTGAATGCAGCAACAACCGAGCATTGAGCCTCGATACTTCTATACCCAGTATATCAAGGCTTGCCTCGTCACTTCCAAGTTCTCGTGCAAGATCAATATAATGTCGGGCAATATTTCCTCCTCCTGCAATAACTACCGGTTGTACTCGTCTGTTCAGTTCGGTTATCATTAATCCATACTCCTTAATGGATTCCGACCTTGCGCTATTGCTAAAAATACTCCCACTAAGTTTAATGACTACCCTTTTTTTTCTGAGTTGTTTACTCATGCTGACTCTGGCTCTTTGCTGATCCCTCAAATCGGGTCCCCAAGTACCTTATGGATAGTGGAAGTCACTGCATTCCTGCTATCTGCAGTTGTGTATATCCTAAGCATATCAAGAAATCCTGTAATTGAATTGATAACAGGAATTTCTGAGATAGGGGTATCATATGCCCATTCTTTGTCAACCAAGATAATGGAATTGATTTCTTCTTTAGAGGGAGTAAGTGGCATTGAGGGTGCTATGGATGCGTCCACGAAAACAGTATTTTCGGTTACCCCAGCAACATCACTTATACGAAGTCTTAACTCTTCAAGTGTCTTGACACTCATCTTGTTGTACAACCTGTCACGCTTATGTAAAAATTTTTCATAGACACATTTTAGTAACCGCCTATCCCGATAGTCTTTAGCTAACTTTGATGCATTGTCATTCTTGTCAAATGAACAAATTTGTTCAAGAGTAATCTCATCTGTTAGGTTGAGAAATTCGTCAAGTGAAATCTTAGTGATTTGTAAGTGATTATCTGCTTGTGCTAAGGAATGGAGTAGCATTACTTCTGCAGATCGAACTGTCTTATGAAAATAAACGGCTTTGAACATTTCGTATCTGGATATAAGCATCGATTCAAATGAATAAAGAGCAGATTTATTGATCGCCAAGTGTCCTGTTGCAACCACTTCAAATGAAGCTATTAGTCTATGATAATCAATCTTGCCGTACTCAGCTCCGGTAAATAGACTATCCCTTGGCAAGTAATCCATGATATCTGCGGATAAGCTGCCGGCAATTATTTCGTTTAAGAAACTTGATCTTGACTCTCCAAATGATAATCTGCATATATCTGAAGGAGTATACCCGTGCCCACTCAGGACGTCGCTAATCTCACTTTCGAGTATCACTTTTTTCCCCATATCTTCATGTGTCATATTGCATTTACTCTCCAAAACCTCTTCGAAAAGATGAGAGAAGGGTCCATGACCAACGTCATGTAAGAGAGCAGCTAACCTCAATTCTTGTAACTTATCTTCGCTATCGATGAAGCCCTTTCTCAGGAGGCTCTCTCCAGCATACCCCGCAATATGCATTGTCCCTAACGAATGTTCAAACCGGGAATGCTGTGCACTGGGATAGACAAGATGAGCCCCGGCAAGCTGTCTGATCCTTCGCAACCTCTGAAATACCGAGGTATCTATAAGATCTCGCTCGACAGCACTGAAGCTGATATATCTATGAACTGGATCCGTAATCTCACCAATAAACTTCATGGAGCGTACCTCATAATCGGGAATTGTTCTTTAATAGATTATCTGCAAGAGTTTGTCATCTTGCAATATTAGCTAGAATTATAATCTTTGTATTTTATTTCAACTCTTTTGGGACTACGCATTAGTCATTCTCGTAACTTCTTTTATAAGATCGTAGTTGTCAATCGGCTTTTTGAGAATGGCGGAGTCGGGAAATTTACGTAAGGCAAAATCAAACACCATCTCCCCTGCAGTTATAAAGCATACTTTGACTTTGCTATCGATTTTTCGCAGTTTCTTGCACAACACAAGCCCATTCATTCTAGGCATTCTGATATCAATCAGGAGGAGATCGTACAAACCTGGTTTGAAATTATCTAGTGCTACGAATGGATCATTAAATACATCTACTGAAAATTGATCCTCGAGGACTATCCTCAAAGTAACGTTCACATCATCCTCGTCGTCGACAATCATAATTCTCTTTCTCATTTGATGGACGCCTATCATTGCTGCTACATGGTATGATGCGCCACCGCTGAAATCCTCCTCATCACGTTATCGCTGTGTATACGAAAACGATGAAGCCGATGTCATTTCTGGGGCAGCTATCAATTAATAATCATTGTAATAGATAAGTATTACCTGCAAAATGGAATCTCTGTAATGCCTGACAATACTAATATACTAGTCCAAAGAGTAAGCGTTCAAAGGTTCTTATACGTGCAGATTGGCTTAATTAATTATCTCTATAGTAGCTTTGTGCTAAAGTGGAATTGTCATTTTTGAGTATAAACAACTAAATCAAGGGACTGTGGCTTGGCAGAGCACCTTACCAATGCGGATTATAACGTTTGAGGTACTCTAGGCCTTCTTTGGTAATCACAAGCTCATTCACGAAATTTCGTTCTACTAAACGAATATCCATTAGAACTCCTAACCATGTTTTAACAAGTTGCCCATCTCCAATGAATCTTTCCACTATCTGATCTTCATTCCTGCCCTCTGATACACACCTAAGTATGTACAATGCAGACTGAAGCTCAGAGAGTCTATTGATATAGAAATTCCTCTTTATCGTATGCACCACTCCTATTCCCCCTAGCAATATAATACAGAAAGTTGATAGTTATTGGGCCAAGAGCTTAATAGCATTTGAGCAAGTTTTTACCGTAAATTTCCCTTGGATTAATCTTCTAAAGGCAGGACAAATTCTCCTTTAGGATATTGTGTTTCGATTCGTGATTAGATGTCAAATCGATATATGCCGATGGTTTTTGTACTTCTGATGCTTTAAATATTGATGAATTTTAGTCAAAAAAATATAACGTTGTGACTTAAATGGCTTTCGTCCGAGAATGAACGCACGAACCCGAGATCGATCGAGATACAAAAAGTTTTACAAAGTGTCAAGAAATATTGTAAAATCAACGACGACAATAGCGATGAACAGCTTTTACAATATATTACAAAGAATACTCCAATCGGTACCCCGGAAACAATCATGTATGGATCCAAGAATTCAAAATAGATGAATTCTGACAATGTTACAAGAGACTAGTTAAAAAATACTATCCATCTAAAAATCAAGAGTTATTAAGTGAACACCAAAAAGATGCCGTCACGGTTGTATAAACCACCTCTCATGATATTTCAGCAGTGAGAGAGTGTATTCAGTTCACTAATTTAGAAGTTTAATAACCAAGTTGGATCTAAGCAACTATTCTCGTACATATCTTGAGCTACGATACGGTCCTTATATCCCCCTTAAATTCTTCCAACCCATCCTGAAGCATTCGTTGAACTATCTTTTGACCTTCTTCCAAGGTCAATGGTTTTGACTGGGCTTTTGCATAGCCATCGTTGTCGCAGATGAACAACATCATCTCATTTCCTCTTGTCATTGACCCTGTAAGCATTTCTTCACCTACTGGTTCGAATCCCTTATTGGATTGTTTGATCGTATAGGTGAGCATAGCAAAGCCCGTATAGTTAAACAACTTCATCTGGGCTTTTCTTGATCTCTCAGTTCCCAAAAAGGCAGCTTTATGATATTGCATATGTTGGTTAATTACCTCTTCTGGATTCAAAACTACAGTGTTGATCGCCCGGTATGGATTCAAGATGCATGATACTGTAATTAGACATTAGTTGCAGTGAGGATTTATTACTTTTTCCCTCTATCGTCACGCGCAGCTGAAGTAGTAGTTGTCATATCAATCAAAGATCTTAATGATCTGTATCTGTTATAATCATTAAGCAGGATCTCTGCTAGATGTTTTGTAATATCTGTAACGCTAAGCAAACCACATATTCTATTATCCTCCTCTAGAACTACTAGATGCTTAATCTGATTATGGGTCATGATTCTGGAAGCGGTATCTACCGAATCGTAGGCCATAATAGTGATCAAAGGTGATGACATTATTTCCTCTACGGCAAATCTACTTGCTGACATGTTTTTTAAACAAACACGTCTGACTAGATCTTTTTCAGTAATAATTCCAATTGGTTTTGTTTTCTTGTCTATAACGATCACAGAGCTTATTCCTTTTTTAACCATGACCTCAGCAACATCTCTGGCTGTATTACCAGATTCTGAAGTGATCGTGACAGTATCCTCACTTGACATTATCTCGCTTACTGCGCTCACGGTAATCATATAGCTCGTATACCTTTTTTAAATTACTGGAGATTCACGCACTTTTAGTAGAGACAGCAAATTCGGATACACCGCTGATGGTCAGCCATGCGTATATCTCATTGGTTAGGCAGCCTTCCCGACGATTTTCATAAGACTTTTCCATAAGTCTTATTTTGCTCTATTCCACTCGAGCTATGCATGATAACTGTTTCTAGTAATAAACACGTGAGTAGTATTGAATTTCTTCTTCATTTATCAATATTCTTAGATGACAATCCCTGCATAGCATATACTTTGAGGATGCAGGTAGTTCTTTTTTGCATTTGTTGCAGAATTTTCGTAGCATCTAAATAATGTATAATTGATATTTGGATTTAACTCTATGTAAGCACAAGAGAATCATATGCAAATCAAAGACATTGATGCTTCATTTATTAGATAGACAGATGTGTTTCTCTCTCGGCTTTTCGAGGGTTAGGCCCTACTCTAGATGGGTTTTTGCTCTTGCTTCACTTCATCGCTTATTATTAATACACAACATGTGTCGATGGGCTTAAGAGATACTTATTGCACATGGTTAGTAGGTAAGCAATGAAGGACGTTTATAGCTTGCAATTATCATTCTTAGATTTTACTTGAGCTGTAACAACCATAGTTTTACTTTTCCTCATAAATCCCATCATAACTATAATGCGTATTGTAATGTATCTGTTCATAATTACATTCAATTGGGTGATGGTTCATCGCACTAACATCATGCTAAACGTGCTATTTAGGAGCTGCATAAGATAGTGAATACAAATTCAATCGTTATATTGATATCACTAACTAATGATTTTGCCCTAGTTAGTTGTTTTATTCTGTTTACGAATGTTAACTGAGATATGTAGTTCGTAAACACCATCAGTCAAATTCGTTAATGTTAACAAAGCGTATTGAACACTTTTATCAAATCCGCGTTCACGCGCTACTATTCTACGCTTACCTGCTTACTTATAATTACCTGTTACTTGACAGACAATAGAGTTTACATATGCTTCCCTAGGAGTACTGTCAATATCTGTCATGATTGTCAACCTAGTTGCTAGGATACTAGTAATACAATCTTGACTATCTAGTGTCTACCAAAGGGACAAAAATTATATTTTGTATATATACCTGCTATTTTTCACGGTTTTCACACCATACTATACTACTAGTATGCAGGGAACCCACAGATCCACTTTACTATGGGGCCGCAAAAACATAGGATGCTTACACCCTCAAATGTAGCAAACAAGATCGTCGATATGACATTTGACCCAAAATAGCAACAAAAAATCCCAGACTGGAAAATCTGTTGTGATAGGTTATGTATGCTGCTGAAAAGATTTACCCCCTCTTGCATCGAACCTTCAGATTCACCGTCACATTGATCAACCAATGCAATAATAATTTGTGTAATTAATGATTTCAATGTTAGCTGGTCGGTGTTTCTAATTGGGTTGTCAAAATGGCAAATTAGTGAGGAAGCAGAAAACTGTCTAAATTCCAATGACAAATCTATCCACTATAGTTACATACTGCGTCGAGGTTCAAAATAAAACATTCTTATTATTTGTAGCAAAGGACCAGGCTGACAAATTATAATCCTCGCCATTTGTGTTCGAGCTGACGCGTCGAAGAACGTGGGCACAAATTGATTGTCAGCCTTCGCACTAATGCGTTAAATAAATAC
>JAATVS010000615.1 GCA_014523695.1 Nitrososphaerales archaeon TH5895 | reverse complement strand
ATCACTGTATAGAGTATCTAACCTTCCATCTTGATCATTGACCTCGTAGCGATTAAAAATACTGCAGATGAAAGTAAACCAAGTATTAATACCTCAACATTGGTAAACATGTCTATTTGTGCAAATATTCCTGCTCTGGTAATGTCTACTATATAGGTTAACGGGTTGACATAGAAGGCCGCAGCTAAGGGTTGAGGCAAACCTTCTGCAGGATAAAACGCTGAACTAACAAAAGCAAAGAATAAGAATAGGCCATTACTAATTACATTATAGCCTTCACTACTTTTCATCCTAGTGGATAAAATTATTGTGAATGAACCAAAGAATATCGATCCTGCTACTAGTGCGTATACCGTGTAGGGGATACTCCATGGTGTGACGTTGATGTCATGGAATATTGTTGGAAAACCAATTAGCATAATAACTGCAGCACTCCCTAATCCAATTAGAATGAGTGTTATAAGATTGGCAATAACATATTGAATTTTATTGAATGGCATGACCAGAATTTGTTGAAACATGCCATTTCTCTTGTCATTCCAAATGATAGCCCCAGCTATAGTACTCCCATTCATTACATTAAATCCTATCATGCCTGCAGTCAAAAATGAGACATACGTTACAGTCAACGATCCTATAGCGATGCCTTGATCTCCTATTAATGCAGAATACGCGTATCCTGCAACAAATATATAAACAACCGGAAAGGCTATTTGCCAAATCAAAAACATCTTATCGATCGCAGCTACAATGTTCCTGTACACTAGTAAAAGGATACTGTACACCATGATATAGTCATTCATTGATTTCATTTTCTTCCGTTATTCCTCGAATTATTTTCATCATTGACTATTGATAAGAATACTTCCTCAAGTGATGGCGGATTTATTGAGATACTCTCTATCTGCATGCCATTCTTCGAAACGAGCTGTAATATCTCAGAGATAACTTCCTCTGCATTATTCACTGTAATTGAAACTGCACTTGGATTTGTTCCTTTTATATCGACATGGGAAGTAGTAGTAGTATTAATCTTATCTTTGCTAATATTATTACTAGTGGATTCATCATAATTCTTATGATTGCCGTCTTTATCCTTTTGGTCACGACTACCAGTACTACTTACAATTATTTTCTTTAGTAGATCAATAAAGGATTGACTGAGTACCTCTTTGAAAGTAATTTCTATGATCTTGTTTGCTCCACCATATTTCTGTTTAAGCCCTGTTGGTGTGTCAAAGGCGATTATTCTTCCATTATCTATAATTGCAATTTCGTCACACAAATATTCTGCTTCCTCCATTATATGAGTAGTAAAGAAAACCGTCAGACCAGACATTACATGTTTCTTTATATAATCAAGAAGCATACGCCTAGCAGAAGGATCCAATCCTACCGTGGGTTCATCAAGAAATAAGAGATCCATATCCGCTCCATGTATAAATTCTCTTGCAAGCTGCACTCGTCTTCTCTGGCCTATAGAGAGTTCATCATTCTTGGAATTTCTGATGGATTCAAGATCAAACGTATTCAATATTTCATTTACTTTATCTTTCCGCACTCTACTATCATGCAATCCCCATAACAGACCATATAGATCAAGGGCCCTTTCGACTGTTAAATTCGCCTCATAACTAGGGTTCTGGGACACAACTCCTATTTTTCTCTTGATTTCAGACTGTTTCTTAATTAGATCTTTACCAAATATATATACACTCCCAGATGTGGGACTAAGAAGAGTGGTAAGGATCTTAAGTGTTGTAGTCTTTCCAGCTCCATTTGGACCAAGAAATCCAAAGACTGTACCATATTCTACGTCAAATGAAATGCCATCAAGGGTAAACGCATTAGCTTTACCATATTGCTTTTTAAGATTAGTAACTGAAATACATGGTCCGTTTCGATCTCTGGTCGATGAATGTGCTTGATTGCTAGTTCTGTTGTTTAACATTCATTGGTCCACCAGATTACCATACCATTAAGTCATAATTAGTGTACAAGCGTTCAACTCTTGAGTAATAATATGCAAAGTATAGATTATAAATATGCAAAGGAGTAGATAAATGGCTAGCATTCCCGTATTTAAACATAACTGACTGGTCAGTCATCAAACTTTAACATTGGTGTTATTCAATAACGAATTATTGCAGAAATTCCACTTACTTCGTTGTTGATACGATAATCTGTCCCGATTCAGATAAGGAATAGTGGTCAGCTTGCCTAATTTGCAAATCATAAGGATTTGGAGCATTGAAACTGTATTCAATTACGAAAGCACAATTGGGTAAGGTCAAATACAAGGATTTCAATTTAGACTTATTAGCATAGTCAAACTAGAATTATGGAGATAATGCTGGACCCTAATGCTAAGCATATATTTTGGTATCTTTTCGCTGGGTCTAGGGGAGGTAATAATAGAATCAAGATTATTGAGTTACTAAAAGAACATCCGCATAACATAAATCAGCTTGCGGAAACTCTTAAGCTCGATTACAAAGCGATTCAACACCACATTTCAGTCCTTGTGAAGAATAATATGATTAGTAAAGTGGGGGAAAAATACGGGGTGACGTATTTCATTTCTGACTATCTTGAATCAAACATCACTGCTTTTGATCAAATAGCATCCCAAACAAAAAAGAGTATAAAATGAGTATTTCTGTCAATCATCTAATCCATTAATAATTTTCTTAGATCTGGAACAAATATGGACAAAAGTAAATAAGAGAATTGCTATATTTTGGTGCTGTTAGGTTGGATCCTCTGATCAGTGCCAATGCGATTGTAGCTTCTGCAAATATTGCAGTCCTAATAGCATTACTTGTACTGTATGCAAAAGTCTACAAGAGTAGTAAGGCTAAATTTACTATTGGCCTAATGCTTTTTGTTAGTCTGTTGATGTTACACAATATAATTGCTGTTTATGGCTATTTTATGATGGAGTCGCTTTATGCTCCCACATTGATCCCGTATTTTTTGGCCATACATGTTGCAGAACTGGGGGGATTATTGGTATTGTTTAGAATTACTCTTTTGTAGATGCATCGAGTTTTTCCCCACATATCTTGGTTTCAACAACTATTTCCACGGCAGATTGTGATACAGAACATGATCATGTGATACTTATTCGATCACTTTTTTCCCCATATTATTATTCAAAACTCTGAGCGTATGATTATTTTATTAAGTGATGAAGAAATCAAAATCTGTCCTGTCGTAGACAAAGATGCCTTGTGAGGGGCTTTGGTCGGGATTCAACTGATGTGAATGGAATCTGAATTCAGTTTCCCTACCAATGTCAAAATTCATATCAAGTTCCTGTAACTCCTTCGTTCTTGCAATAAATGGTACCTGCCTGAATAACTGAATTGTTTGGCACGTACCTTCCTGGTAATATAATGACTGCTGCACCTACTGCTGCATTGTCTCCAACGAGTGCTCCAAAATGATTCCTTCCTATATCCATAAACTTTCCTGCTCCTATTTCATATCTGATATTCCTTCTGTCCAATAGAACATTGGCCGTTCCAGAAAATCCTCCAAACCACACGTTCTTGCCAATGACGCTGTCTAAAATTACATTCTGGTGTGCTATTTTATCATGACCCTTAAAATATGATTTCGCAATTTCACAGTTAAATCCTATCTTGACATTACTCTCAAACACACAATTTCGTATTAGTGAGCTCATGCCAATAAAGCTGCCCTTACCGATGTAACTCGAACCCTTTATCTTACAAAAGTCATCGATAATGACATCATCTTCTATTATGCATGGATCCTCGATAATACTAGTTCTTGCCACTGATGCTGACGGAGAAACTATCCGCTTCTTCACACAACTGCGCAATATCCTCTGAATGACATCGAAAAATTCCCAAGGATATTTTACCACGGTAAGCAAAAGTTCTTTAGAATTTTCTGATTGATAAATGATAGAATTGAGCGGAACAAGATAGGTAGAATTGTCAAGTGCAGTAGGTTCAGGTTCATAGAGTTTTGTACCATAAACCGTACTATAGTTAGTGGTTTGTTTGGAGCTAAAACTCTTACTACTGATGGAGAAAGTCTTTGTTCCAGCAGGTGATTGCTCCACCAATCTTGTCGCTGTACTCTGAAACATGCTAGTCTCAAATAGTTCATTTTCATCATAAATATCAATTTCAACTTCAGGTGCCATACTCCTTACCAATGTCTTCAAATAAGGCATTGTTTTAGGAACTTCTACATTTTCAATATTAACAATATGTGATAATAGACGGATATTCCGCAATATGATTGGTTCACCCATGAAGCTCAAAGAAGAAATGCATCCATTAGTTCCTCTATCCCCACTCATTACGGGATGCATGAAATGTGAAGTATTATAGAAAATTATTTTCACATTGTTAACCTATATCAGCCAAGAAGGCCAGGTATTTATTAATGATATAAGATTATACTTGTAATTAATACCTAACATTAGGCCTATGCCAATAAAAATAGAAAGACTTCTGTACTTAACTATATATGAATATTAAACAGCAATGAAAGTGTTTATTAATTTGATCAATCAACCATTCTTGTGCCGGTTTACAAGTCTAATGCAGATATGGTATGGGTATGATGGATTCCTATCTTCCAGAAAGAAACATGGCGTTGTTTGTGAATGGCGGAGTATGGCATGCTGATCCTAGAATCTGCGAACTGACCGATCTTCTATTTTTTAAATTCAAGACCTTAAACAAAGAATGGAAAACTGTGCCTGCTAAAGACGTATGGATAAAGAATAGAATCTATATAATTACTTAAAGTCAAAATGATATACTGTAATTCGTTTCTGGGAGAAGGAAATAGAGTGTGAAATCGATAGATGCATAGAGATCGTCAAAAAAAGTATTCAAGTATACAAAAAAAAGAAGTTCACTTAGATCTTTTTTATGATTTATCTTGCAAGCACCCGCCTCAGTATCATTGCTAGGAAAATGCATTACCTGTACTAGTGGCCGCGATAGAAATGGATGGTAGACAATCTACAAGAAGTCAGAAGAACACCTTTCCAAGTGAGCAGGATTATTCACCTAAGGGTGGAGTGCTCTTATTGTTGTCCCCACACTAAATAAGTTAAGGATGCCCCGCCAAGGCCTGTCTACGTGTGCAATGTTAGAATTGCAAAGTGTTACACAGCAGACCCAATCTATTTATACCTTATCATACAGTGCCAGAAATATGGATAATAAATCATTTCTTATTTCAGTTCTGGTGCTCGTAATGGTATATTTTAATCCCTTTGGATTGCATGACCAGAATGTGTTTGGGTCAGTATCAGATGATGAAGATAGCTCTGTTACTGAACAACCACTACAGCAACCCTTGCTTACCAACAGTACATCAGGCATTGCAACGAGTATTTATGATACCCATGAATTCAATGTGGGAGATGGCACACAAAATTTATTTATTCTGATACCAAATGAAGGACATCATGGCCCAGGAGAAGAAGATGAAGCCAGATATCTAAATCAACCATTTGTACCTGAGAGTGTCACGATAAGGCCTGGGACTAATGTCGTTTGGTTTAATGGCGATGTCGGACACGAGCATAATTTAGCCATCTCTGGCGGCGGAGGTAGTTCTAATCCTCTCTATCAAACAGGAGAGTTTTCTGAATTTGATGCAAGGAATTATACCTTTAATGAAGTAGGTGACTTTAGTTATGCAGATACTGTAGAGTATGAAAATGGATTCATAATGAGAGGAAATATTAGTGTAACCGATGATGATACCTTATCTCAACAAGGGACAACTGGAAGCAATCCTCCGACGATCGGCCTTCTGATGGTCCCTACAGAGGACCTTGCTCAACATACACAAGACCTACAAGGTAGAGGATTTGTGATTGATAGTACTCACAATTTTCCCGACCTTAGAGAAGGGGACGAACAAACGTTAGTTGTATGGGAAGCACCAGAAAACAGTGACGAATCTACAATAATAGCAGACTTAGCAGAAGTGTCACAACAATTTCCTTATAGTTGATAGAGGGCTAGCAGTAGTCTCTGCCTTTAGGAGGTTACTTCTTAGCATCCATTCCTGTAAAGTATTTACTTTCTTTATCGTGACCATAAGTCTGCATGAAAGCGTATACATTTTTTTAGTTAGACTTTTCCGGCCGTTCTTTTACTCATAAATTACATTCCCTCACGCACCACTCAACTCCGTCTGTAGTTAACATTATTTCACGTCCGTTTTCTCGTCTAACATATTCATTTAGTATTGCATTTTCAACTAGGTTGTCTGTAGCTTCTTGTTCAGCACCAATGAAAGAGCCAATATCCATCTCCTTGAATACCTTATCAGCATCTACTGGTTTATCCGTAAGTCCTTTTGCTAACTTATAGAGTGCACATAAAAACTTACGTCTGTACATATTAAGTTCAGATGGAGTTAATAAAGCCATGTTCTCGGTACTAAATGATTATATATAGGTTTTTCTAGGAATTTAATTCTTCGGCCTTTTGTTGCTGGTCAGAGTAACAAAGCCCCCTCTCACTATTTTGTATCACGTTGACATGAATATGACCTATTGGATTCATTCTTCCGACTACTAGCTCGAATTATGTCTTCATTTATACAAACCTGGCAGCATGGAACAGTATTATCTAGACAATAAGATATCTTGGAAGAAAAATGTGACCTATTTAGATTGAAAGGTCACCAACTCCACTTAAGCATATTATTTACAAGAGATAAATATGAAGGTCACATACGTTTCAATATTCGCAATAGTCTTAGTCTTACTGTCAGGTATACCATTGATATCTTGTGGCGATGAATTTCGCAGATGCAAGGTATGCAAATACCCAGACACAAGCAAATGCTAATGACTGTAACACTGGTACAAATTGTGCAATTAACTCTCCGCAGACTCAGGATGACGGAAGTTCCAGTTCACCGACTAACTTACAGATTTCAAGGTTTAATGAGGAGCAGGAAGAAGTAGGAGAGAACCAAATCCTGGAGCCAAAGGATTCGTCGAGGTGCAAAAGATAGTGATTTGTCCAGCGAGTTTTGTATGTCCAACTGCAGGCAGTTTTACAATGAATGTTGATGTGACGGGCGATGTCACAATGTGGAATCCTCATACATTTCCTGGAACTCCTCCTCCCGGTATCGTTCAAGTCGTTATTAATTTGCGAGCTGGCGGAACCGCTAACTATATAGTAACAGAGTCAGGTAGTTCTATTCCGCCAGGATTTAGCTCTTGACAGGATTGCATCTGCAGACTGTCAGGGCACAATTCGGAACACCGAACACAAAAGATGCACTTTTACTAATCAATATAGGATAGCGTCGACACCAACTTCCTAATCTAAGGTAGACCGAACAGTAAAATACTGCTTCCTTCCTTTTTACTAAACAGTTACTAGTTAGAGAGTAACAAAGTCCTGAACGTGCAAGTATTAAAATATCATTAGTGACTTTATAATATAATAATTTAACCTAATAGTAAAGAGGTACTTAACCAGGCATTCTATATGAATAATAAATTTCTAGTATTTTGAACTAGAAACACTTAGTTCGATAGCTTGTTCAGCCCAATGAAAGTGTCAAGACAGTGAGTGTGGGTAGCAAGCAATTAACGCAAACGGACAGTAATCCCTTTGGTTTTCTTAGAAAGATGATTTCGTCAGACTTAAAATTCTTGTATTCAGTATCATAATCAATCTCGTCGGGGATATCAGTAGAAAGTAGTTCGTCGTATACCTCTTCCTCAATAAGGCTTCTCTT
>JAATVS010000614.1 GCA_014523695.1 Nitrososphaerales archaeon TH5895 | reverse complement strand
TTCCATTAACTCCATCAGTATATTGCTCCCTGATCTGTGTAAACTGTTTTCCATATGCGCGTAGAATTTGGGAAACAGATAATTCTTGTGCCAATAGTTGCTGTTGTTGACCTAACGTGTTAATATCGGGTTTATCGGCATGTCGCTCTCTGTTCTGTGTTAGTTGTCTTCTATACTTACGTAGAATTTGAGAAACAGATAATTCTTGTGTCAATAGTTGCTGTTGAGCCATATGTTGCTTATTTGATAATCACAAATGAGCTATTTAGGTGCTACGCTAGTATTATTCTATTGAAATGGAATTCGTATGCCAAATAGATAGGTTGAGATCGCAAAGAAAACAGCCATGAACTCAGGTGTTTCATAGTGTCAAAGAAACCAGTCATAATAGATGCTGATGAGCGCGACGGCTACTTATATCGTTTTCTTGAAGTGTCTGTATCTTCTATAAATAATGCTGTCAGCTTTGCATGTACAGATAGTTAGGATTAATAAAAAATTATTGATGTGAAACCTATTATTGTTTATTTAGACATTTCCAGATATTCTTCATAATAATTCTAATAATTAATTGTCTGACTGGACGAAAATAAAACTGAATGAAGTATGAATGAGATGTCTCTCAGTTTTCTGTTTCACGACCATGATGTTCGCCTTTATCGTGGTCGTGCGTGTGAGTTGTTCCATCTTCATGTGAGTGTTCATGTTCATGTGTCATGTAATCATTATAGACATCATGCTTTATTATGATTTGGATAATTTCTGGTAGCGCCATCTTGCACATTCTACCAAAGTTATTGAAATCAAATTTGTAACTAAAACTGGCTTCCTGAACCAATAATTTCAGAAGCAGTAAATACTTAACTGACTTTGTTCATCATAGCTTCCATTAATGAATCGGTATTTGAAATCTGTATTAGGATCATCTGTCTAGCACCCAATTAGATCCTTTATTCACAAGTCTAACATTGTTAACTGTTTTCCACTCTATGGTCTAATAAGATTGCAAAATCCAGGCATAATATTTACTAGGCCTAACCTCCTCCTGCACCCATTCCTCCTCCAGTTGATTCTACTTCTAATTCTTGCAATTCCTTATCTTCTTTAGATTTTACTTTGGTTATTGGCTTCAAAACTTCCTTCTGGATTTCTTTCTTCTCTTCCATCTTTGTAATTTGGATAGTATAACATGTTTCTTAAAGATTATATCGATATTTGTCCTACATACGAACAAACGTTGAAATCATTACTCCATTCTACATGATTAAGACCAAAACACTAAAAGAAAGTGGACCTGAAAAAATTGCAGATTTCATCGTCAATTATCGTTCCAGAGAAAATATAACTTTTCAATTCTTAAGTCAGCAATGTATTCAACCTTTAAATATTGATTTTAGCTCCCAAGACAAGTGCGGATGTTTCTATCCGTCTGCCATTAATCAAGTTCAAGAATTAATCTCAAATTTATACTACCTCAGTTGATAACCTCTAGATCGGAGGATTGTTAACAGCAGCACAAACAATAAGTCTATTGCAACAAACGCAAGAAGTTAAAGCATGTCATAGGATGCACCGGCACTACGTAAGAGGCAGGCTGAATTCATTTTGATCGCAATATGATACACGGAATTACAAGAAATAGTTAACAATATCAGACGATAATTGAAGATAGCAAAAGCTAAATCATTCAAAATACAAAATAAGATGGCAACAATGGATCGAAAGCAAAGAGAAGTCTTAGTCATAGCCTTACATGAGAAAGGAAAAACATACCGTGGGAGGCATTCCCCAAGATGTTGTGTACACTCTTCTAGGCAATCAATGTTGCTATCTCATTTAGACGCCTCAGTGCTCCATTCTTCTTCAATATATCTACGAAGGCCTGAATAAAACCCGGTCATAAGTCAGTAACACATAACAGCTACAAACTAGTAAGAGCCATTAAATTGAGTTTAACTAAGTTTAGTGAGCTCTCCATAGGTCAAAAGATTGACCGTTTTAAGATCCTATTTGGAATTATATAACTAATAAAATCTATTTTATTAGATTCCTAGTATTCAGGGATTATACATCTCTACGGAGTCTCCGTTCTTATATTTTTTAACATCCAGTATCATTTCGACAATTTCTGCTGCTACCTTCTTAGGGCTAAGCATCTTATTCTTATTTTTTTCATAATAATTGTAATCGTAATATTGCCACATTTTTGTAGCTACTCGTCCAAGAAATATTGTCATCACTCTAATGTTATACATATCAACTTCTATTGCTAGGCTCTCTGCTAAACCTACAAGTCCAAACTTACTTGCACAGTAAGATGATAAATTGCTGAAACCAGCCTTCCCTGCACCAGAATTTATATTTAATATAGTTCCAGATTCTCTTTTAATCATGTGAGGAAGAATAGCCTTTGTAATTAGAAATGCACCTTTTAGATTGGTATCTATCGTTTGATCCCATTCATCTTCAGACGTATCTACTAATTTCTTGTCAAAGGCAACCCCAGCATTATTTACAAGTATGTCTATGGATTCACTTCCGAATCTGTCTAC
>JAATVS010000613.1 GCA_014523695.1 Nitrososphaerales archaeon TH5895 | reverse complement strand
TGACATGGCAAGTCCTGACGCAAAGATCTTAACATATTCGTTAACTGCGCCGGGAACGTAATTATCCGCATCGATAAAGCCAACATAATCCTTTCCAGCCATCTTAGCAAGGAGCATCCCAGTAATCATGCCTTCAGCTTTACCATTCCTAACTAAGTCATCCGGTCCAAAAATGCTGTTATATCCAACCTCTTTAAGCGCATCTGATAGTCCGGGATCTTTCTGATGCAAGATCAACGCGTTCTTACCAACAAAACGATTAAACTGCTCCAAAGCCTCCTTTTCCAATTTGTACCTGTCGACAGGTTGCCTGGGGCTGTTCGAAACAATGATCGTAAGGCAATCGTGCGGAATACCACTTAACACCCCTTCAAGTAGTTTTAGACGTTCACCTTTAATAGGAATCACGATGGCCATTTTTTTTTCTATTTCAGAAATCTCTTCATTTCCGATGCTACGAATAGTCTCTGAAGTTGGCCTCCCATTGCTAAAGCCAGAATCTAGCTCATATACACGCTGTACACCGTGTAAGCTAATTGCTCCAAACCGCTCTGTGTACCTGGGATGATCAAGTTTCATTTTGAGTAAGGAGATGATTCTGTCGCTTATAACTATTGGGAGTTTTGTAAACATTGAAAACATCTAGCAGAAGTACAAGAATAGACAAATTAACACAGTTTTACGTAATAAAATAACTGATATTTTAGCTGCAAGTTAAAAACTGTCCATTTCTGTTGTGAGAGCCATTTGTTTTCTGTAGCGAGATAGTCAGATAAAATCACGGAGACTAACGTCTAAGACAAAAAGAAATACAAATTAATTCCAAAGAATAAAACTTATTATTCTTTATCTATGAATTCATCTGGATTGGGTGGCTCCGGATTTAGACCCTTTCTTTTACGTATATCCGCGACTAAACTCCGCAAGATAGATTGGGGTACCGCCTGCCAAGATTTAAAATATGTACTCCACAGAGCCTTCCCTGCGGTACCACCGCGCATTACTTCCGAAAGATCGAAAGTTTCAGATGCAGGAACTTCGCCTTGGATAATCGTGATAAGCCCCTTTTGATCCACGTTGATCAATTTTCCTCGCTTACTTGAGAGAATTCCTGCTACGGTACCAATCTGTTCCTGAGGACATTTTACCTCAATGCCAAGAATAGGTTCGAGTAATGTAGGATCTGCTATCAGCATCGAGCCAAGCATGGCCCTACGTGTCGCCGGCATTAACTGAGCTAACCCTCTATGCGCAGGGTCCTCGTGAGGAACAAAGTGATGAAGCACAAACTTGACTCCTCTGACGGTCTCGTGCGCAATTGGTCCAGAATGAATCACATCATCAAACCCCGACTTAATGGAATCCATGGATTCTTGAATAAATTGAACACCTTTTGTCTCGTCTATAAGCATATTCCCAGTTACGTCCAAAGCAGCTACGCTACGTGCCTCATCTGCACCCCATCCTTTTCCACGAAGGATTTTAGCCATTTCCTTCTTGTCCATATCTTCTTTAATTTGGCCAGTCCTGATCATATCGATTATTTCATCACCTAGGGGCTCCACTCGCATAAAGATCTTATTGTGTTTGTTAGGGGACTTGCTCATGATAGTGCTTGTTTTATTTCTGCTCGTTTCACGATAGTTGATTAATGGCTGAGTCGTAGTTATGTCCAGACCTGCTTCCTCTAAAAGAGACGTAGCAATTTCAAGATGAAGGACCCCCATACCTGCCATAAGTGTTTCACCTGTCTCTTCATTGATTTTTATTATCAGATTAGGATCTTCCACTGTAAGCTTTCGTAGGGCTTCAACTAATTTGGGCAGATCTCTTGGATGCTTAGGTTCTACCGCTATTGTTACAACTGGTTCTGAAACATATTTAATTGATTCAAAAGCTGGAATTGCCTTCACTGTGGATATTGTCTCACCAGCGACTGCGTAGTCCAATCCAAGTAAGGCAGGAATGTTTCCTGAGGGCAACATGTTTACCAGTTCGCGAGTATTTCCCATATAGATATTCACAGATTGAACTTTTCCTGGCCGCTTTGCATCAATCAAATATACTTCATCTCCATCTTTGACGGTACCTGAGAAAAGTCGTCCTGTTGCTATTCTCCCTGCCTGTGGATCAACATTTATCGTGGTCACCATCATTACTACTGGACCTTTGTCATCACATGAAATGAGAGATTTACCAAGCTCGGAATTCAAATCGCCTGGCCAAATTTTCGGTATTCGATATCGCTGAGCAACATGAGGAGGTGGATGGTGTTCAACTACCATCCCGAGAACAGCTTCATGTAGTGGGGCTCTCTCCGCCAAGTTCTTAATTGCACCAGGATCATCAGATGTATATGCATCGTAAACATCTTTAAAACTGACTCCTTTTTTCTGTGCGACTTTGAAATTAAATCCCCATCTATCCTTCGCTGAACCAAAGGCAACACTGTTCCCTTGGATACTAACTTTCCATTTTTCCTTGAGCTCAGGTTCTGCGTATATATCTATCAAATGATTAAAGTCGGCGATGATATTAGACAGCCACTTTTGCATAGCTGTGGCATCTAATCTCAATTCCTTTACTAATCTGTCAATCTTGTTTATGTACAGAACAGGTCTTACTCTCTCTTCTAAAGCCTGCCTCGTTACCGTCTCAGTTTGAGTCATTATCCCTTCAACGGAGTCTGAAACTACAACCGCTCCGTCAATCGCCCGCAGCGCACGAGTAACCCTGCCAGTAAAATCTATGTGTCCGGGCGTATCAATCATGTTAACCACGTACTCCTTCCCTTCTTTCTCATAATACAGAGTGACGTTTGCACCTCTAATTGTCATCTGCCTATTTTGCTCAAGTTTCATTGAATCTAGAGCAAGTGCCTGTCCTGCAACCGACGGCGAAATAATTCCTGATGCCGCCAAGAGGCTGTCACTCATGGTTGTTTTGCCATGATCGACATGAGCAATGACGCCAAAATTGCGAATCTGCTCTTTATTTCCTATAATTCTAATTATATCCTGAGTTGATTTGAATTTAGGCATCTATTCAGTCAGAAAATTTTGCTGGAGGTCTATTAAACGTTCCTTTGCTCTAAGCGTCCAGCATTCTAT
>JAATVS010000612.1 GCA_014523695.1 Nitrososphaerales archaeon TH5895 | reverse complement strand
GTTGCGGATATAGGATGCGGACATGGTATTTCAACTATTATCATGGCCAAGGCGTATCCTAAATCCAAGTTCATTGGATTTGATAATCATCCTGCTTCCATAGAAAGAGCAAGAGAGTTAGCAAAGGAGGAGGGTCTGAGTGGAGATCAAATTAGCTTTGAGGTTTCTTCTGCTACCGATTATCCCCTCTATTCTAATGCTAGTAAACAATATGACCTTATTGCATTTTTCGACTCTCTCCATGATTTGGGGGATCCTGTAGGTGCGGCTTCTCATGCACTGAAATCACTAAAGCGAGATGGAACGGCAATGTTCGTCGAACCATTCGCTAATGATAGGATCGAAGACAACTTCAATCCTTTGGGCAGGTTGTTCTATGCTGCTTCGGCAATGGCATGTGTTCCTGGTTCAATGGCTTGCAATGGCCCCGCTCTAGGAGCACAAGCAGGAGAAATAAAAATACGCGGAGTTGTCATGGCCGGAGGCTTTAAGCAATTTAGGCGTGCCACACAAACACCATTTAATATCGTATATGAAGCGGTCGCCCCAAAATAATCTGCCAACTTCTTGATCAACTCTAGATTCGCTTTACCTCCTTTCGGTCTGGATTTAAGCTATATTGTACCAAATGAAAAATATCAGTGGATTCTTTATGCAGATCAAAGATATTCATCTCCATGTCTTATATCTTCGATATAGTCTGAAGCCTTCTTGTCTAGAATATTGTAATGAGAGTCAGATAAAGACCCCTTTTTAAAAAGGTAAAGTAGTTCCTTTCTTATGCTTCGTAGTTGCATGATGCATTGTTCCCTATCTATCTCGTGCAATGTATCATATGTAGTTTCTATCCTTGTCATATATCTGCTAATGTACCTTCTCTGACCGAACTTATAATACCAGCCAAGAAAGATCGATGATGCACCTGCTATACCTCCTATCATGAAAACATATGCCTCGGGAGACAATGCTGGCTTAAAATTTGCAGTTAAGGTACCAAATTCAGAGACTTCAAGAGTTAGAGGATTGCTGCTAAGGTCATTTGCAAGTCCAGACCATGAACCTAAAATATATCCACGTTCAGGAATTGCAGCACACTGAAGTACTTCACCTTTATTATATAATGTAGAATTTCCAGACAGTCTCTTTATTCCATTACATTCTATATCTCCTGCTTCGGGAGGGGCGGCATCAAAGGTTATTCTAACAGCGACTGAATCAGTTTCTCCATCGATAACTGAAATGGTATTTGAAGCAGTATTTGTAAGATAAGCCAAGTTATCAGTAGGATCAAAGGTTACAAAACTTGTAATTAACGGAAAGTCGAGATTTGCAGGGATTTCCAGGAGAGAATTCTTTTCATCGTATATGGATGTGGTACTTGGATTCACTGTAATATTTTTGAGTATCCTGGAGTTGTTAATATCTGAAACATCCAATACTGAAACAGTCTCTGAACCAATATTTGAGACATATACTTTATTGGAGGTTGGGTTAAATGCTATTCCTGCTGGTTTGTCACCATCCACTGGTATATTCTTAATTAACCGATTGGTAGAACCATCAATAACTGAAATATCATTAGAATCATAGTTCGATACGTACACAGCATTGCCTCGAATATTCACAGCTATATTAACAGGTTTCATACCTACTGACACAGTAGAAATTAATTTGTTCGTCTGTCCGTCAATAACATGAACTGAGTTAGAGCCTATGTCTGTCACATATATCCTGTTTGTTAGTGGATTAACTGCTAATCCATAGGGTATTCCTCCCTCTCCGAATCTTATTGTTTCATCTACTGAATTGCTTATTCCATCTATTACAGAAATACTCCTCGAATCCAGATTGGTTACATATATCCAACTTGCGGTTGGATTGACAGCTATGCCTACTGGAGATTCTTCTACGCTTATATTGTACAGAATACTGTTAGTAGAGCCATCTATTACTGATACAGAGTTAGACCCCCTGTTAGTTACGTAGACTCTATTATTTAGGGTGTTTGAATCTATAGCATAAGGAAAATTTTCTACACCGATTGTCTTTTCTACTTTAAGAGTGGGTATATCGACCACTGAAACAGTGTTAGAAAATTCATTTGCAACATAGACCTTTTTAGTACTTGGATTTAATGTTATTCCGACAGGATAAGTGTCTACATCGATTCCTGATTCTAAGGATGATTCTCTTGATAATCCCTTATTAGTTGTAGATGTTTCCGAACTATCCGATATGCTATTATTGATACTGTTATAAGAAACGTTATTGATATTTGCTAGAGAATCACTATTGATTTTGTATTCTCTTCCTTCGCCTGTAATTGAGGGTTCTGCTCCAATTTGGAGTTCTGATCGAAGTACATGGAGATAATAGAGTGTAAGGATAATGATGTCAATACCATTTCATTTAGTCTGCCGCTAGTAGAATTGAGTTAGAATTAAGATTTTTTAGTAGAGCTCACTTATTTCATCATGTAACCAACCCTTGAATGTGAATTTTTTCTTGACTTTAGTGCTTGTTAAAGGTAAGTTGCTAAACTAACTCCTAAATACTCGTCGAATATATTCGAAACTAACCAAGAAATGTCTTCGGATAATGGACTGAATAATCTTTCATCTGCAGACAGAATAATTAATACTACTGCAAAATCCTCTACACCCACCGGTGCTAATAATAAGAGGATCCTTATAGTAGATGATGAAGAGGACATCGCATGGTGCTTCAAGATAGCCTTAGAATGTGCCAGATTTATTGTAGATATATTTAATGATCCCATAAAATCATTATCTGCCCATAAAGCCGGAGTATACGACCTATTATTGCTTGATATAAGGATGCCGCATATGAATGGTTTTGAATTATACAATAAGATTAAGGAGATTGATGATAAAGTCAATGTATGTTTTATTACAGCTTTTGATGAATATTATGATGAATTCAAAAACCGATTTCCGCACGCAGAGAAATCGGAATGGTTCATTAGAAAACCAATAGGGATAGAAGCTCTAATTAGAAAAGTAGAATCAAGATCGGAATTACAGTTAAAGCACAATATTGATCAAACCGATATTTACCTGTAAATGACTAGGGACGTAAAGAGGGATAAAAAGAGAACTAGACCAAAATAGAATAGGGAATTATTTCTATGTTACTTTATCTTCTACTTCTTCTCTTCTCTCTTTCTTCTTCCAATAAGGATTCCAATACAGATAAAGTAACTGTATTCTCTATCCTGGTTCTTCCTTTCCCTCTACTTCTATCTATCCACCTATGCAGAGGCCGCTTGGATTACTTATACCGCAGTTATTTTCAGTATATTGGTTAGAGTTAATGTTTAGTGGTAGTCCGTTGGCATTATTGATATCTACTGCATTCTGCAATACATTGTTAGCATTTATCGTATTATCAGAGCTCTGTCCGTCTAGGAACACCCCATTTTGACTTCCGTGTATATTATTCATATCCATACTGGAACTCTATGTATTAACAAACGTAATTCCTGCTAATTGATTACCACTCATAAGATTTGATGATATTTTTGAACCACTGTTTGAATGTGAGGCTATGCCAATATTATTATCTTTGATCATATTCTGCTGTACTTCAGCATTATCGGCTCC
>JAATVS010000611.1 GCA_014523695.1 Nitrososphaerales archaeon TH5895 | reverse complement strand
CGAAATATATGCGAATAAATGCATGAAATACCTTACATTTCTGGAATACTCAACGTTAGAAGCTACTGGAAAAACCAATGAAGCCAGAATTAATGAATTAGAAAAAGAGAAACAAATAATGGGTCAAAAATATGAACAAGAGATGCAGGAGCTGCGTGAACAAACAGATCGTAAACTCAGTGAAATTATAATGATGATTCAGAAAAATCCCAAACTAGCACGCCTCAAACGGGAGGTGTTGATGACAAGGCCATTAAAGAGGAAATAGGATTCTGTTAACTCCAGAATGTAATGCAACTTATATGTAAGTTCTATCGATAGATTATTCCCATGAGTGGTAACTTTTGACCCCTATCTTCATTTTAAAGAGCTAGTTCCTATCGATAGATTTTGATACAATGAGAGAAGGTTTTAATATACCTACATACCTATTAACTATTAACAACTAAAATATTAAAACAGAAAATCGTTTTAGAAATTTCATGCAAGAGATGTAGGCATTCATGGTTTTATACTGGCACTAATCAATATGTTGTTTGCTGCCCAAAATGTCGCACCTCACTGTACATACACAAAACTCTTCGTCTATTGTGAGAGGCGTGGACTAAAGACAAAAACGGGAACCTATTTGATGTTAAGAGTGCGTCTGAGTCGACAGTGAAAAATAGGCGAAACCAACCATGAATGAAGGTATTTATAGTAGTACACGTTTTTCGAAATCTATATGCTGCGATATTCCCCGTTGTACCAATCTAGCAACTGAAATGTTTGATGAGGAGGTGGATGACCTGTCTACATTTTCTGTATATCTCTGCGGTAAATGCAAAGAGGAGTGGTGATACAGAGTTATGGATGATAATGTTAGTATCGACGATGTCGGCCGATATCGTTTTTTCAGATGTGTCAAATGTTACAAGATAATTGCATTAAGCCCTAGCAAACTCGATGATGATGGAAATCTATTTTCATGGGATTACGATGGCAAACATCATAAATGTTTTGGTTATGACATCATAGAAAAGACAGACGATCTTACCTTAAACAGACTAACTGAGGAATTATTTCTGAATATATTAAGACATAAAAATCTAGATGAAAAAACTGGACTTGTAAAGAGTACATACGAAGACCATGTGAAAATCTTATACTACGTACCAGGTCCGGTTTTCATTCTACATCTTTCCCACATAGAAGATAACAAAATTAAACAAGAGTTGGCAGAGCTTGCCGACGATCAGAAAACGTTGGATGACGTAATGCGTGATGCTATTGGAAAGGTGTTTGAATGTGTAACCAGTGAGCGGCAGTACAACCTTAGTATCAGAAACCGGTTACGATGGGAAATAGTTGATTAGCTTATGCGAAAACCTGAAGATCTTATCGGGCTTAAGTCTAATACCAATAACAATGATAGTGATAGTAATGATAATAATAGTAATAGCAATAATGATAATAGCGGATCTGGCACCTCTTATGCTATAAGATATTCATCTGTAGATTTTCTCGCAGAAGCTATTTTAATTGCAGGACAGCCAATGTTTCTCGTTGTCAAGAGAGATTGTAGTTCAATATCTATAAAAAGTTCCATAAACATGGAAGGCAAAAATCTAAAACCATTAAAAAAAGAGACATACCTATCTAAACCATATTCATTCTCGTCGGAACAAGAGATTTTTGATTTTGGAAATAAAGCTCAAAATATGTCATTAAGTGATCTATATACTAATGTAAAATCCCATTGCAAACTATTTATCGTTGGAGATGAGAATCATATCACACTATTATCAGCTGATATTACATATACATATAATCAAGATCGGCTTGGATTAACGCACTACCTATTTTTTATCGGAAAGCCGGGTTCAGGTAAGAGTAATAATCTAACACTAATAAAATTACTGGGCTATAGAACATTTATGAGTACTGATATGACGCCCGCAAACATTTATCAATTTCTAGGGAGTCAAGAGGAAGCGACCGGAACTTTATGTATAGATGAAGCTAATAGTATCGACGAAAATAATAGACTAATGGAAATCTACAAAACTGGTTATATCACCGGTGGTAGGGTAGCACGCACTGATACACATAATGGAAGAGCTCAAAATGCGTATTTCACATTTTGTCATAAGGCTTTTGCTGGCGAGCGATTACCTGACTCTGTTACAGCCAATGGTTTCAATGAACGTACTGTACCAATTAATTGCTATGACGGTAATCCGAAATATGATATTGCGGAAATAGTTAGTCCTGCAGGAGAGCAGGAATATCAGCAATTATTAGATCGATTAGAGCATACACGGAACTTGTTATTTATCCATAGAATAATTCACCGATTTAAACCAATCCTCATACCCAAAATCCATCTGAAAAGGCGAGAAAAACAACTTTTCATTTCATTAATACGGATGTATCATGGCGAAGTTGTTTGGCCAGAAATTAAGTCTGCGATTAGCCATTATATTTTAGAACGTAGAGGCAGACAGATGGATACTCTCCATGCATATTTGTATGGACTCATTAGGAGACTAATAACAGAGAATAAATCTCTTCAATTAAAATCGTCTATTATATGGAACAGATTAAAATCTGAGTTAGATGGTAGAGACATTCCATCACAACCGCATTCATATTCTACTGATCGATATGGAGTCATTAGCCAGAAAAAAGTTACAAAAATACTAAGGGAGAATTTTGGAGCAGATAAACCAGGTCATCATGGAGATGCAAACGAGCTCGTCTTTAACAGCGAAATATTGGAACGACTTAAAATGACTTATGAAGTTTCCATCGATTCAGCAATTGGGATAGATGGGGATGATGGGGATGATTCTAAATATGGAATGGATGTGTTTGTCGAAGATAATCATAGTACTACATCTTCTAATATCAAGATGACTTCTGAGAACTTGGGTAATAATAATGATTCAAATGGTAATCCAAATGAAACAGCAAAACTTGAAGACAATCGTACGGATGGGGATGTTGGGATAGATGGGATAGATAATAGTGAAGATGAAAATAATGATGATAAGATACGTCTAGACGGCCAGACAGATAGTGATACCTGTCATTTGTCATCACATAACGATGACATACATATAGAAAACGCTGAAACTGATCAGTCTCTAACTAATACTAATAATCAAATGAGAAAAGCTGTTACAGGTACCTCAACATATACACATACTCGCAATCTATCCCAACTATCCCATCTATCCCAACCAACCGTGGAGGCAATCGCCCAATTCTTCTATGACGAACCATTTCTGCCATGTCATCCACCTCCACCACACGAACTAGAAAACAGTCCATGTAAATCAATAATTAGATTAGACAATCATTCTTTGTTATACAACTGCACTCTGCATCCAGACATTCGAAGCTACCATCTAGAGTCGATCGAACACCATATTAAATACAAGAACCCAGAAATGCATAAATCGGAAATTCTGGAGTTGTTAGAAGCTCAGATTTAATCCAGAAAATCACCAACGATACTCTCCCTCGGCTTCCAGTAATCTATTGATTATATCGCTAATTGACAGCCATTGATTCATGCACAAACACAAACTAATTGAACTTCAAAAGATTATCAAAGAAAAAATTGGCTCTCTCAGAGAGGAAGTCGAGATAGCAACTAACGTGAAATTGAATCCGCTGTATATAGCTGACCGGCATGATGAAATAGAGTTTCTCTTATGGACCACAAGAATAATTCAGTCTATCTTAAATCGGGATTACGACGAGCGACAACAGCTTGGAGCGCCCAATAAGCGATTAGAAATGATGGATACGATAGAATTTGAAAACACACTCCAAGAAAGAGTGGAAGAGCTAAAATTGAAATTAAAAGAGTCGAATAATTTGCGAGAAACTGATATTCTAATAAATGAGTTCGATTCGCTTGAGAGTATTTTGGGGCGGCTGTGTGATCTGAAATATGGCGCAGAGACACAAAAAATAGAAGTCGCAAATGCTAACAATGATTTCAAACAATCAATACGTCTACGAAAACAGATAATCAAAATTCAAGATATTGAAGATGAAATCAGCGCTCAATGTTCAAATACTAAGTTAAGATGGACATCTTAGTTGGACAAAATCTTACAATAGGATCGTATGTCTTCTCTCTAAACACATTCAAACGAGAAATGACAGCATTCACAAGAGTATGCTAACTTATCAAAGCTTGAACATAGCTCCATGATGTCAGTTACATCTTGGACACTCAATTTCATTATCTAGTTCAGTTAGCACCGGCTCTTCTTTTTGATCTGGTACACTAGATTCTTCTAATGTTTCGAGAGCTTGATTTTTTTCCGGCCCCGGTTTTGGGGGAACAAGTTTAGTACGGCCATGTCTTGACATAATGATATTTAACAAAATTGATTATCATTTCAGCTGATTACAGCACACACCAAAACACTAGTCGTCACGATTAATGTAACTAATTATGGAGAATTCCCAAATAATGTGCCGATTCTTAGATATGTATAAATATACGACATAGAGCAGTAGCAAACGTTGAAAATCATCAGAAACGGAACAGATCTTGACAAAAAAACAGTTTCTAAAGTTAAGATATCGGCAATATTTATTGCATCTATGCTACTGATTGGTGCGGTATTACAGACAACAATAACTCTCTTTCCAGGACAAGTTTATGCTGCTGATGTTACTGGAGATGATGGTAATAACGATTTAACCGGTACTAGCGGCGATGATGAGATTGAGGGTAAGGGAGGAGATGATAGTATAGATAGCGATGGTGGAAATGATATCAATACGGGGGATAATGAGGATGGCAGCGGTGATGGTGGAGATGACGTTATAGATAGTGGAGATGGAGATGATGTGAATGTTGCGGATAACCGTGATGGTGATGGTGATGGTGGAGATGACGTTATAGATAGTGGAGATGGAGATGATGGTAATGTTGGGGATAATTCTGATGGTACCGGTGATGGTGGAGATGACGTTATAGATAGTGGAGATGGATTTGATGTAAATATCGGAGATAACGTAGGTGATGGTGATGGCGGAGATGATGTAATAAATAGCGGAGACGGGGCTGATGACAATACTGGAGATAACCAGTTTGGTAGCGGTGATGGTGGAGATGATGTTATAGATAGCGGAGATGGATTTGATGAAAATGTCGGAGATAACTTTATTGGTGCAGGCGATGGTGGAGATGACACCATAAATAGTGGTGCCGTTAATGATGATAACGTTGGAGATAACGTGGATGGTGATGGTGATGGCGGAGATGATGTAATAAACAGCGGAGATGGAAATGACTTCAATACTGGAGATAACATTGAGGGTGATGGTGATGGTGGAGATGATGTTATAGATAGTGGAGATGGAGATGATGAAAATGTCGGAGATAACTTTGATGGTGATGGCGATTTTATAATTAAAGCTGCTGGTGATGGTGGAGATGATATAATAACTAGCGGGGATGGGGCTGATACAAATATTGGAGATAACCTGAATACAATTATTGGAGATACCTTGGGTGGTGCTGGTGATGGTGGAGATGATGTAATAAACAGCGGAGATGGAAATGATGGAAATTTTGGAGATAACCTCGCTGGTACTGGTGATGGGGGAGATGATGTAATAAATAGCGGAGACGGGGTTGATACAAATATTGGAGATAACTTTATTGGTGCAGGCGATGGTGGAGATGATGTAATAAATAGCGGAGACGGGGCTGATTCCAATACTGGAGATAACGCTGGTGGTGCAGGTGATGGTGGAGATGATGTAATAAATAGCGGAGATGGAAATGACGTCAATAGAGGAGATAACTTTGGTGGTGATGGTGATGGGGGAGATGATGTAATAAATAGCGGAGACGGGGCTGATACAAATATTGGAGATAACTTGAATGGTGCTGGTGATGGTGGAGATGATACCATAGATAGTGGAAGTGGGGACGATACTAACTACGGCGACAATTTTGATGGTACTGGCGTCGGTGGAAATGACGTAATTAACTCTGGGGATGGAAATGATATCAATAATGGCGGCGGAGGAAATGATTTAATCATTAGCGGTAGTGGTGATGATACCAACAATGGGGAAGATGGAGACGATAAGATAAAAGCGGGTCAGGGTGACGATACATTAACTGGTGGTACTGGCGCAGACAAGTTCAAATGTGGTAGTGGAAGCGATTCAATAGAAGATTTCAATGCAGACGAGGGGGATAAAAGAACTGGGAACTGTAAATAGTAACAGTTAATCTTTTTTCTCTTTTTTATTACAGCAATAGCTTTCAGCTTGTTTTAGAGCAGAATCGGTTAGGAAGATAAATGTGTCAATATGTAAACATACTCTTTACGGTTCCGTGGTCTAACTTTAAACCATTCGATAATGCAAAATAACAGCTGTAACAGTAGGTAACAACCGATAACAGAGAAAAAGCTATCAGTAATGATTACCAATAAAACATGTGCAGGTGATATTAAACAGGCGTGATAAAGAGCAGTTAGTAATTAAGCTTCATCAGGAAGGTAAGACTATACGCAATATTGCGTCTGTTGCGCATTTGTCGTTTTCTGATATAGGCACAATCATTCGGAAAATAGATGGTCAAGACAACGGCGCTGAAATGAAAGACTTGAAATGCAAGACCAAAGACACACAGGCATTCTGGCTATTTTCACACGGGAAAAAACCTATCGACGTAGCCATAGAATTGGATCTATCGGCAGCTGAGGTCCACGAAATGCAAGAGGAATTTTGGGCTCTAACCGATCTACATGAATTAGCTTTTGTCTACGGCAAAATCAAAAACTTTCTGCCATCATTTCTAAAGTTATTTCAATCTTTAAAAGAATTTGGAATGCTGAATG
>JAATVS010000610.1 GCA_014523695.1 Nitrososphaerales archaeon TH5895 | reverse complement strand
TGTTGAAAGATATTTCGGTATTTCCTGTATCTAGATGTAACTGAGTATTATGCCAATCTGTTGATGAGGTTAAATTTAGATACAAAAACTGGCTTAAATGTATGCATTTTCACTATTTCGAAAATCAGGAGAATGCTCTCTAACGGTTTTTCTGAGCTCTATTCTCGTGAAAGGATCGCCGCGTGGACCGTCCAAAAACACTCAACAATTTTGAATGCTAAGAATACCATTGAATCAATTTTCTCGAAATCGATCTAAAAGGAATTACTAGACGCTTTGTTACCGCAGCTCACAGGCATTAGGAGGATGTTCGGTAGAGTCTCCATTAACATTCATCAAGGATTCTTTCTGTTCAAGGATTGTATGAATGAAATAGCTGTATGCAAGACTTATTACTTTCATTTCGTTTTATGAAATAGCCTTGGAAAGAAAGAAAGGTGACATTCTAATTGGTTTTCTTAGCCTAGTAGATATAGTGGTGCTTATTTCTATGTCTACGTCGTTATCAGCCGGCGCTTGGGACTATCTTGTTTATGCATTTGATGCTGTGGTTGTTGCGTTCATCATCTTCAGTTTTTGTAGAAGACTAAAGGAATCCCACCAATGGAGAAAGTATTTGATCCGTAATTGGTATGAAATCCTTGGAATGATACCGATCGTCTTCTTTGCCTTAGCCGGCCAGATCTCAAACGATTATAACGGATATATCACTTTAGGAATAATGCTGCGACTATTAGCAATATTATACCTGATCAGGCTTTCACGATCCATTGAAGATAAGTCTCGAATCTTTGGGAATCACACAGTACTTCAGATATTCATCATCTTCTTCCTGACCTTGACGGTGTCCTCATTTCTTTTCTACAAGTCTGAACGTTCAGATGTACATTCAGGAATAGCCAGTATGGGAGACGCACTGTGGTGGACATTGCAGACAGCTACGACTTCAACATTTGGACCTAATGCAACAACTACCGAAGGGAGAATTATTGGGGGCATAATAATGCTGGTAGGCATCGGAATTACTGGTGTCCCTTGCTTCAGGGTTGGCAAGATCGAGAACGTCATCGACTTCAGAAAAGGAGGTAAAAACAATATTAAAGCTGAGATTGGCAAAGGGTGAGATTACCAAGGAAACATATTTAGATCTGCAGAGGCTGTTGTCTGACTAGAACTGATTTTATGATACTAAGTCATCACTGTGCGCGTGCGTGAAGATGTTTGAGGAACCGCTCTTGAATTAGAGCTCTCTTATTTATCTGGATATGCACACGGTACTTTCAATAAAGTCAAGCTGCCTGCTCAGGGGCTACTACTCTAAAATCTCTAAAGTCCAGTAGTCCGAACTCACTTATGAAATTGTCTATTATCTGCTTGTACTCGATCAAGTCGAGACCCTTCTTATGTCTTGCAGTGTTGAGGTTTTTAATCATTTTAGTGAATCTTTCAATATTCATCTCCAATCCATAGTAATCTCGCACCCTTGCCAGCGTTGTTTCATAATGGCTTTTCATGCCTGAAGCAGTAGCATCGGAAATTAAGATAATGTCATATCCGAGATTAAATGCATCTCTAATGGAAGTTTCTACACATATTGAAGTGTCAACACCACAAAAGATCAGGACATTAATGCCTGCACTCTGTAACCATACTCTAAGCTCTGTATCTTGAAATGCTGAATCTCTCCTTTTTATGATTACATGATCGCCTTCTTCTTCTTTGGGCTTTAACTCATCAATCGTCTGAGCATCCCAAGTTCCTCGTACGCATATCGGTATCTTCAATCTTTCTTCCCTAGACTTAGGTAAAAGTGTGTGAATTTTGGTCAACAGATCTATTCCGCTTGCTTCCCTAACTGATTCGGTGTAGAATACCGGTATGTCCAAGGACTTACACAAATCAATAAGCTGCCTCACTTTAGGAATAATTTCTCTATATAATGGTGTGTTCATTCCCAATTTATCGTATGACCCATCTTTAGCTACGAATCCATTCTGCATATCGACGACTACAAGACCCAGATTAATCTTTGCAGCACCGCCGAGTTGAACCTCAAACATATTACGATATACTACTAGTGATGTAAATAAACATGTCTGTTCTCTGAACTTAGAATACTCGTGCGATGAATCATTATAAAAATTGAGAGAGCATGAATCTATTTGTACTTTAGATTTCAAGAAGCGGTATACATCCACAACAAAACTTTGAGGAAATGCTTGCTCATTAGGGGGATCAAAAACCGCAACCACCGCGAGGTGACATCATTTTCTTCGAAACGCAAGTATCTTGAATAATATACTATGTCGTACAGCCTGTGGAGACATCAATCATAAGAATCCCTAAGTTGATTTGTAGTCTGATAGTCCAGAAAATTGCAATAGAGTTGAGGTTTCCTTAACAGGGTGTCTTCAATATTGATGCCCATTTCGGATAATCTAATTAGTGTTCTCTTAAAAACCGTGTTAATGATATCTTTCAAGGTACTTTTTCAAAAGTCATACTCTTCTGATATTTTCTTTTACCAAAACTACTTCGTTGGAATATTTTATTTTGCTCGATAAATTAGCATCATTCACAATACTCTATTTAGCATAGTACGAATATCTTTTTTTAGGTTAAAATGGTATCCTCTAGGAGGAGGAAAACAGATGCCTCAAAGGTAACGATGTATTTCGACCGTCCAATTTAACCTCTGTATTTGCCAGCATTGACAATGCTTTCCGACTACCCCCAGGCATATGTCCAATCGGCTACCATCTCGATTGAGAGGGATTAAAATGCTAGTGCATGTCATCAGTGCAGTGCTAAATCCGTTACTGTCAGATTCTAGATGAAATATCTATAAAAATGAATGATTTGCACAGCTGCTCAAACCAATAACTTTCGATGGCAAGTATGGGAGGAGCGACTACTTGATTCGCTGACTAACCTTCGATCTCAGCACCGGCAACTATTGCAGACTGATTTCTTGAAGTACCAACAGCATCAGGCGATTCCTCTGTGACTTCAATTAAATTATATAAACTCGAATTTGTAATCTGCTGAGTGGCTGCCAATCCGTCATCAACGAGCTGTCCAATGCCTAGATCATCGCCTGTAGAATTGTCTACCAGCCAAGCTATGTATAAGGTACCATTGGTTGGTGAGTCGTCCATGTTTACCTGGACTCTTAATCCGTATCGATCTGGCCCAATACTGTAACTACCCGCCGTTTCTCCCCCGAAAGGCATACTATCC
>JAATVS010000609.1 GCA_014523695.1 Nitrososphaerales archaeon TH5895 | reverse complement strand
TCTTTATACCAGAAATTCACTTATACTATTGCCATTATGATCCGATGTTTATACGATTAACAGTGATTGAAAATGGATGCAGTTATAAGAGTACAACTTTAAACAAACATTTCCCATTCGGACAAAAGGAGGTTCGCTGAACAGCTTGCAATGCCATGGCGCTGTGACTCTAACTCGTAGATATATGCTTGTGGTCAGATTAAGGATTGTTTGGTGTATATCTATCTCTTCAGAAAGGATCCCAATTCTTTTATTCGCCCAGCCATAAAAGGTCCTAACCTGAGGGCAAAAATCTCGAATTGTCTTTGTTGTGAGTACTTGAGGTTATCTGTTTATCTGTTTTAATTTGGTAACTTGGTTCGTCATTACGGACTTTGACTAGTTGATTGTGCCCATAGGTTCTCAAATATAGAGGCATAAGATAGAACGGTTGATTCACTGTTTGAGTAGGTCGCCAAACCTAAATCTGATTCATCTTCATTTTTCTTTTCTTCAATTACTAGAGATAATTCTCTATCTGTAACTATTGTCGTTAGTTTGGTTTTTATCGATTTAAGAAGATAGCGCAATTCCAATCGAGGAATTCCAACCAATCTCTCCAGATCCCTCAAATTAACCGGACTATCGGTTCCAATCAATATGCGAACTGAAACACCCTTATCTGCCTTTTCTCTTATAATTTTTAACATTCCAAGTTTTTCATACTGTTTGAGTGCGCTTGCACACGAAAAGATCATTTGTATTTCCTCAATGGCAGATGATAAGACCTTTGAAATCAGAGACGTAGTTTCTTCAGAGTCTCGGATTGTTTCGATAAACTCTCTTTTTAGATTCTCTTCAATCTCTTTTATTCTCTGTTTGGCAGGGATTGCCTTCTTCCACAACATTTCAAAGAAGTACTGTTGTTGCTCTACGAATGCTCTTAATGTATTGCATATAAGTAATGGTGGAGGAGATGACAGTCTTGTTTTGGCACTAGCCCGATAATATATCCCATCGGAAATTCCAAAACTACCTTTGACTTCATCCAAATGGCGAAGTTCACAATTCTTCATAAGTTCCTTCGAATATACGATGTTATCCTTTGCAACCTCGGCGATAAATCTTAATCTTATTCCTCTTTCTCATAGTTTTCGATATGCCCTGGTTACAGGATGATTAGGGATTACAAACATTGCCGGACCGTTTGAATCATTACAAATATCAAGTGAGTCGTGAGAATAGAATACACTTCAAGAGTGTCTCTGATTATGTTTTCATCACCGTAGATAATTTCTGTCTTCTCTTCTACATCTATTCGCGGCGGATCGTAAGTGGACATAGTGTACTTATTCAGCCTATTCCAAAAAATAATACGTGTTCATGTATTAAGGCTTACTTTGCTTAACCTGTGATATTTTTTGCTCTCCAAGTCACACATGTAAATTTTCTCTACGAATCCATCACTACTCATGACTATCGCTCCTTCGAAATCATCTCGTAACTGTATTCCAGACGATATTCCGTGTGATGATGGATATGTCATGAATCCTGATTATCCAGAATGTCGACGCACAGAGTATGTCCGGAAAGAACATCAAACTATAGACGAATGTTTGACTGAGGACACTAACCCCAAGAACATTAGTTCCAGATTGTTGAAATGATGGTAATTTTTTCTTATGATAATCTAACTACTAGAAGAGTCTTCTACAATTAATATCTAAGGATAAACTCCGAGGATTCAACTAATTTGTCACCGCTAAATTAGGATCGTTAATGATATCTCTAGCCTCCTGGGTCAAGTCTTGACGAATGGAGCACCCACGTCTATCACTATCACCCTCTCAAATCCATTAATCAATAGGTAAGGAATTCAAGGATGCAAAAGTGGTACGGATCCACGATTATGAATAGGGTCTCTGAAATTAAACAAATTTGCGTGGAAATTCTGTGATTCTATCTGATAGATCTACATCACGCATTTACCCAGTCAAAGTCGCACACAATTGGAATTCTTCATTGAAAAAATGTTAACCTAGTCCCTCGTGAGGCCAGAATTTTTCATTCCAATTCTTAATTCTCGCGCGTACATCTGTATTTTATGTATTGATGTCTGTAAACTATGAAAAGGAGATGTCTGCGTATCCGAAAAAAATTCTTCCAAAGTTACCCATCCCGCATTTCTAGGGATTCAATCTTCATGGAATTCTAAGAATTGACGAAACTGGTTTCTGAGTAAGGCACAAACCCTATAAAAAATGGAATTCTAATAAATGGTGTAGCCACATGTTGTCCAACTAAATTTTTAATTCTCGCGCGTACATCTGTATTTTATGTATTGATGTCTGTAAACTATGAAAATCAAGACCTCCTATGTTATTATAGACAGTTGTGTAAGTCTAATTATGGATTTTTCGCGCGCAGAAATACTCGTAAGAATGATTCCAGGGAACGTAGAAACCGATTATAAAAAACCAATCACTGCAAATACGACGATGAACAAGATATATGACGATCCTCTCCTGATTTACAATTTCGAGTCGTTTCTATTCCAAATGAAGTCCTGTCTAGATGTCTTTTCTCAATTGCTGGCATATAGTTTCAAACTGGAAAGTACCACTTATACGAAGTGTGGTGATGATCTAGTTATATAACGTCATTGTAAGAACCCCTTAGTATAGCGCGGGGAGTGGGATTCGAACCCACGAGTTCTTGCGAACATGGGATTAGCAATCCCACGCCCTACCAGGCTAGGCGACCCCCGCCTAGCCTGGAAATTTATGGTAAGGCAATATATTGATATTGATTACCATCTACATCAGTAGAAAAAATATCGGCAATCTGGGTAATGAACCTCCTAACATCGTGTTAAAAAGGTTATTAAACGGAGATCCCTGGTAATACTAGCTTTGAATGTTAAAGAGTCAAATGAAATCTTTAGGCTTGCAATAATAAAGATTTATTTCGAGCCAGAATTATTAAAGATGGATTATCGAATGTCATTTATAAAGCATCCTTTAAGCAAAGAAAGCGGATTAAATATTGAAGATGTATTGCATTTGTATTTCGATATAGCAACGGGTAATGACTATCCTGATGGTGATGAATGGTTTACCATCGAATATATCATACCGCAGAGCATCAAGCTGCCGGATAAGTTGAAAGGTCCTGA
>JAATVS010000608.1 GCA_014523695.1 Nitrososphaerales archaeon TH5895 | reverse complement strand
TGTGACATTTAGACATTAAAAGCCACAATATAAGAAAATTCACCATCCTTGTCTTGATAGCCACTGTAATCTTAATCATAGTTATGTTCTATAATCCCAGTTGACCTTCTCCTATTAGTCCCTCAAAAGGGTACAACAAACTCCACCAATCACTTAATATGATAATTATGTTTCCTTGAGGCTAGGCTTATTTTCTTTCTATGTTCTTTTGTTAAATCTTTACCTTTGACAGTTTGACTCTGCAGAATGTAATTAGTTTTTTTCTCACTTGGTCAGGATACTTGTAGGCATAGATGTTGAAGAGCTCTTCATTTCTTATATATGCTGTACTCAGCTGATATTCAAAATGAATATCCCCGTGAGCCCTTTGCATTCTCTTCAGTCTTTCACTATGGTGGATTTCTGGGAATGTTGGAGGCTTATTTGGCTTGAATATTGGTGGTCTAATTGGCATTAGTTTTATCTAAACCTCCCCAATGGACTCCTTGAAGAATGCACACACATTGTAAGTTTCTAATTCTAAAACTATCCAGACTATTTCTAAGTATCTTATCTACTCTGTTGGATTGTTCCTCTAATTCTTCCACTTTATCTACTATCCATATGTTGTTGAGATGGTTCCTTATTATTTGGTAATCTTCCTCCTAGACAGTTATTTCTAAAACTTTACCTTCATTTCTCCAATCAAATAAGTCACCTTGCTCCTGTACTCGATTACCATTAGCTGTAATTGCGACTTTAATGATTTTGCTTTTACCACTACTTTCCTTTGGTCTTTCAATTAATAATTGACTTGATATTTATATGAGCATTATATTGCCGAAATCCTAGATAGGAACTATGCAAATGTTAAACATTTGTACTGTCAAAGTCTAGTGTATGGTCTCTTGTTAGTTATGCCATCCCTATTGGATAACACCATAACTACAGTTTCATTTTCTAATTTCATATCTTCTTCCTTCTTGAATTAATTTGCCCCTCGCATGTTTTGAGGAAAGGGTATTCCAATGGAAGGCAAATGAGGCTGAATTTCCTTCCTTCAATGATATCTTAAATATAATCAAAATGAAACTATGTGTATTCATTCTACCAAACTACTCTCCTACAAGAAAATCTGGTATACCTTTATATTTTATGTTTCAAATCTTGACCTCGATGTTCAACAAATTCATATCAAGTTCCATATTAATTATGGCAGTAGCGCTCACACTTATTTTAGGAGAGGATAATGTGCTATTCTCTAGTTCTGAAACCAATACCAGGGTTGCAGCTGGTGGGAATGGATCTTTATGGGATACATATTCTCCTCAGAGTGTTGAGATCAATGCAGGGGAAAGTGTGACATGGTTTAATCCTAGTCCAGTAGCAGAACCACATACAGTATCATTCATTAAAGACCAGGACTGGTTTCCACCATTGGCTGTACCATTTAACATTCCAAATGATGCAAAGATAGTGTCTACTACCCCGAATCGGAATGTGGAACCGATAATCCTGCCTCCTAGCTCAACTGCTATTACTGAGGGTAAGACAGTAGTAATGGAGAATTCAAGAGCATATACCCCGGTTGCAATCGATAGTACCGGTAAGACTGTGACACCTCTCCAGCCCAACTCAAATTATGCTATGTCAGGAAATGAGACATATATTAATTCGGGAGTCATGTTACCAGTAGGACAATCTCCACCTGGACTACCTCCAATAAATGAATTCACAGTTACTTTTGAAAATCCTGGGACTTATGGCTATGTATGTATATTCCATCCATGGATGGGAGGGAATGTAGTAGTTAGTTAAAATAAAACATTCTTATTTTTTTCTAGTCATATTAACATTCCTCAATCAATGTTTTTCCCTCAATTACTGGCTCAGTTTCTAATCATAAATTACTGTTGGTTTAGTATTCTCAAGTCTTTCTATTAGTAAGTCATGAATGAGTTGAGAGAGTTACTCAGTTTTCTTTGCAGTATGCAATTGCATCATGTTTGAGTATCCATTCGATAGAGGTTAAAAGTTGAGTTCTGTGTTGGTATTGTGGGAAGTTATGTGAGCCATTTTATTTACTTGTTATGTGAAATGTGACTTTCAGCTTATTAGAAACTATCTGTCATGGTTATTTGATAGATATATATTTGTTAAATATATGCATGGAGTTAGTTGGTATATGCTTGTGTTTTTGTTCAGGCTCCCGGGGTTGGTGATAGCAGTGTTGGTTATAGTTGGTCACAGCACTTCCGCTTTGATTGGGCATATCTATCCCACTGCTGAGTCGGGGCAGAGAATTCTTTTAGATACCCAATTAGGACTGAACAAGAATCTCACAGCAGCAGAGATTCAACTGATAGGACCTGTACTTCCCATACTAAAAGCAGACACTT
>JAATVS010000607.1 GCA_014523695.1 Nitrososphaerales archaeon TH5895 | reverse complement strand
GTCTCATTGCAATAGACAAAGCAATATCATATTGGGATTGAGGTAACCCGATCTTAATCGTAACCAATTGTCCAAAGTAAGTTACAGATGTGCGGTAATTATAGTATTCTCATGTCTAATTAATTATCGAAAGGCGCAAAAGTCATACCTTATATCTCACTAGTTATACATTAACACTTTCATGCTCGAGGCTCCGTTTCTGCTGCACTAGTGACAAGTGCATAGAGAATTCGATTTTATTATATTGCTCGGTGAAGGGAATGGTACAATTGAGTAAGGCATTATTATCCCCCTCACCTAGATTTTGTGTATTGAAACCTTTAGTCAGCAAAGTTTCCTTTCGTAATCAATAACTAACTTAGTGAACTCCCATATACAATTTTTAATCGATAGATATGAATATTTTAAGAGTAAATTTATTAAATAATTATTGGAAATTCACTGGTTGTGTTCCCAATATATGGATCAATTGCTATAGGAGGGCATTAAAACAAAGATTTTCTTCTCAAGTCTATAAAAAGGAGGCGTACTGGGAATCATTAATTCAAAGCATCATAGGTGTTTGTCACATATCTTGTAATGTAATGTCTAGATCGTCTTCAAAGTGCTTTAATAGTCTATTAAAATTATTCTTTATTTCAGTTACCCGCTTTTCCGTTTCAACCTTGAGAGTTCTTTTGTCAATTGAAGCATACGCATGAAAATATCCTCTTTCCTTCATGGTTCTGGTTTCTTTGGTCACAATACGTTGAATCACCAATCTTTTTAAAGATCGGAATACCGTACTCTTATCTCTGTCTACCTTCTTGGACAGATCTTCTAGGGAGATTGATTCAGGATATATCTTGATCAAAAACAGCAATATTTCAAAATCTAGAGGTGAGAGATCGAATAAGTATACAAGAAGATCCTTTACTGTCGAGTTAAGACGTGTAACAGGGATTACTGATGAATGAACAGAAGTATTGATTGTAACCAGTCTCCTTATGATGCATTATTGTGGATGTATTTATAAGTACTGTGTAATAGATACTGTATATTATTGGATGGATTTGCCTGTTCTACGCAAAGCTATTAATACGGCTTACTTTTAGTTCTATAGTATAAATATAAATGTATTACGTAAAAGAGGAAATGTCTAACATTGTGCCTAAAAAAAGTAAAATTACCTTCAAATATACACAAAGGCAGTCAGATGGCCTTTTAACGGAAAAAATTCTCTATGCTTTATCGGATAACAAATCTAAGTATCTGTTTAACTCTATCGCAATCATCTCAGGTGTAGGAGAACAAAGTATTGATGGGCAGACCCTTATGTCGCCTTTGAATCTAACTGCCAATCAATATTACAAGCGTATTAGTTGTTTACGCAATTTAGGGTTAATTAGTAAGAAAAAGTCGAAGTTCACACTCACTCTCTTCGGAAGAATAGTATATGAAGCACAGAAGAAAATTGATGTTGCAGTACAGAATCGATGGAAACTTGCCGCGCTCGATACGATAGAAAAGTCAATGCCCTTAGAGGGTATGCCTATTGAGGAGAGGGACAGACTTATCACTGCAATATTGGGGGACCGGGAAGAGATCAAGCAAATCTTACTGTACAGCAGTAGTCATGACAAAGTCAATCGACGACGGTGACAGTCAGAATTTACTTTTTTTTACATATAGATTTTTTGATGATCATGTAGGACTGCGTTAGTTGAAGGATATTCAATTCTTCAAGTTGATTTCTAGATTGCAACAGGTATTGGAGGATTCACTAGTTATCAGTGCACTTCTATTTCTTAAAAAAGGAACAAGTCGTATTGCACAACTTTTTTGTGTTCCCTCCTAGTCCTTGATGTTATTCTTCTCTCTGGCAGTTAGACTAACTCCAAATGGATTATTTTAGCTGACAAGTCCGCTCTTAATGGAATGCCTGTGGTGTTCTATAATGTTGGAAGGGTAGTCATTTCATTTCTGGCGATTTTTACTATGTTCATGAATGCAAATTCAAGCATTACTCTTCCAATCGGTTTGCATAGTGACAGGAAAGCCGATAGAATTATTGAAGCTAGTAGGGATTCGGATACATTTGCCGGCATCCCCACCACATCCCCACCATATTGCTTAGTCTACCCCAGGCATAAGACAACTATAGCCAAATGGTTTAGTTACTGAATTACAGACTTCTATAAGTAGCTCTGCGTATCTTCTTGCATCATAAATTGTTGCTTCTTCTTCTTTATTTATAAGTTGAACTGGGATAGATCTTATTTTGGAACGTTTTTTATAATAATCCGTGATTATAAACTGGAGTATCTCACCAGCTCTTAAATGTATGTTACACTCAGATCTGAGTAGATCAACAGAATTCTTCTCTACTGTATCTCTATTCTGATATTCATCTGCACTCATTGATATTATTTTGGTAATTATTAATTGTTGAAGTGGTACTTTACCTGCTTTAAGTTGATGAATATAGTTTTTGATTACATTACTTACTTCTGGGATAAGAGATTTAACTCCCTTTATTGTATTTCTAGTAGCCATTACCTGCAATATATGATTCTGGCATTCTTCAAAGAAGATGGGTGTATCATGTCTTCTTGATTCTAACCCTCTTATTTTTAACGAGTCACCTTCAAATGCTCCAAAATATCGATTTGGAACAGGTAATGTGGTATTTATTTTTGAGGGAACAAACGCTATCCATTTATAAATACCTTCAAACGACATTTTGAATCCTGTTTGTTTTTCTATATCTTCTTTTAGCAATTGACATAATTCTTTGCTATTGTTATTGTTATTGTTATTGTTGTTATGATTCTTTTCCTTAAATTGCATCCAAATAGAATCCACTATTCCATGTAATACTCTAAATCCCTGTCTTTCAGCAACCTTTATAACATGAGATAATATCTGCCTATCATAAGCACAAACGGCTATATGCGCATCGATTCTTCCAAATTTCGCGTTATTAAATCCTAGATATCCAAATGAAGTTACTAGAATCCATTTCAATGTAGATTGTCTGGAATTATATTTCTCCTTTAGAGTATGGTTTTGAATAGAGTCCTTCAGTTTTTTGTAGAGTAAACGCTTCTCAAGCAATATTCTTAAAGATATGGGAATGATTCCTATTCTCTTCGAACATGCGTAGTTATGATCAGCATCATGCATTGTTAAGAAGTCTGTCTTGAATCCAGTATTATCTACATTATCATTAATACTATGATTAAAAGAAGTCGAATGATAATTACGATAGCAACAAGCACAATTTACAGTTTCAGCTGAAATATTATACTTTCTCATTATATTTGGATATAGTGACTCAAAGTCAAATTCAGCTACTTGTTCGTGTACTCCTACTTCCGGTTCATATATTAGACCACCTCTATCTGCAATCAATAATGCATTCATTGATTTGAAATGCTCTGCGATCATAGGTTTCCACGGAATCAAAACTCCTTTTCTTGTGGCGTTATAAAATTGAAGACTACTAAGACATTTGCCTATAGAAGCTCTAGCTGCTGTATGGAGAGGCATTCTACAAATCCTGGCTATCTCATATAATCCACTTAATCCTCCACCAGTTTCATTTGACAATTCAAATGAATTCGATTGATCAAAATGTATTCTTCCAAATAGCCTTATGGTAGATGGTTTAAAATAAATTCGGCCATATGAAAAATATGATGTTCCTTTCTTTATAGGACTTTGCAATTTCATTGGGTCTCTGCTTAGTGACAAATTTCTATTTCCATTCATTTTGGCTTTATGAATAAGATAAGGAAAAGTAAATGAATCCCCATCTTCTGTAAATATAAAGTCAGGATCTATTCTCAATATTTCAGCTTCTAATACATTCAGTATTTGCTCTTCAGAGTCAGAATCGATCTCAATATTTCTATTATGAATGTTGCTGTTACTACTATTATTATATCCACTATTATTACCGTCATCACCAATACTTATTGAAATGGATTTTATTGCGTCCGAATACCCGATATTCTTATTATTATTCTTTTTCTTGCTATAATTTGCATTGTTATTATCACTACTACCATTATCACCCTGTCTTGTATTTACCCTTATGAGAGCAGTTCTAAACCGAGGAACGATATAATCTGTGTTCCATATATTATCTTTGTTAACAATCTTGTGTAATATATTATTCTTATCGCAATAGACATCGCAAAGAGCAAGTGGGAATAAATTATGCTCGTATAAATAAGCTTGTGCTGGAGATAAATCTACATTGTATAATCTATATTTTCCAAATACGTTACCAAATCTTTCTATACTCCTTGCTAAAGTTGTCGCTTTTGTAGGATCCGATAAGTCTAGTCTTAGGACTTCTGATTTTTGACTATCAGTAATTCTCTCGTATTGATTTGTAAACTTATAACAGCTAACGAGTTTCATAGCCTTGTCATTACTGTGTATATAACGAAGCAGAGAAGTCAAATCCGATTTATTATCTGAAGCTATGTAGATCGAATGGTTCCATTCTTTATCTTTTACTCTTACAATATTGTTGTTACGTTTTTCTTTTATCCATATAATTATTGTCCCATTTAAAGGATATAGGTCGAGGATGTTGCCTGCAATTATTATTGTATTAGTCATAGAAGCTGATAGCATGTACTAGATCTCGTCTAATCTGTGATCATAAATCAACAGAAATCTATATGTGAGTACGGTATTGTACCTAATAACTAAATATGCTAGCTTATTATATTAGATAATTTCATTATGGAAATTATAGAATGCATTATACCTACTAAAAATAAGCCAAGGATATATGAATTAAAAGTTGGTAGGATAGGAAGGTGATAATGTCTCAATAGGATCATCCCCCCCTAGGCAACAAAGCCGTAAATTGGTCTTGTTTTCATGATTGGAGGCAGTTGATATGCTGAACAGTCATAAGGAATCTGATACAAACCGCTAAATAAGAGTAAATAACGATGAGTGTAAATTAGCAATCACTTAGGTACTTGTACCATAATACATTTATATTCCAAATATACCGAGAAATCAGAGAGCTGCATTCTGTGGGATGTTATTGTTATTATTGTTACCTTGTCGAGGATTGCTAGATTGTGGATAAGCTTGGAGACACTGCTGAGAGGATATTACAATTTATTCAGCAGAATCCTGGCTGCCACCTATGTAAATTTAAGGTAATGACGCACATATCATTGGGAACAGTTCAATATCATCTCGAC
>JAATVS010000606.1 GCA_014523695.1 Nitrososphaerales archaeon TH5895 | reverse complement strand
TATATTCTCTATGAGTCTTCTCACTCAGATAATTTCCAATTGACATGGAGAATCCATCTGCAAATAGATTGGCGAATCCCAATATCAAAATAACAGAAGGTGAAAGCGAAGCTCCAACGACTCCAGCAACAACTGCAAAAGCTGTTACTGCTCCGTCCGTTGCACCGTATACAAAATCTTCTATGGAAAGTTTCACACAGTAGGTTGGGTATACTAGGTATTTGTTTTTACCTCTGCCTTAATTCAATGCTGACTTTGCTTTTGGTCCATGTATTGCTAAATTTAGCAATGCTATTTTTTGGAGATAATATCTGTGAAATAGAGGAATGTACAGAAAGTGCATCAAATTTGAAGACATTAAATCATCCCCTCATGACCCTTTATCCTGATTAGCCTAATCTGCTGCTGGAGTAGCGGATCACTGTCTATCAACTGGTCATTCTAGAGGACTTAATTCCATGTCAAATTTTTTCCGTTCGGTTTCTACTAAAGGTAAGACCTTATCTCTTATTATTTGATGAGATCTATTTGTCAAATTTTGTTCTCTTTGAAACATCAAAAGCATATAATAATCATCATTTATTGGCACTGTTGCTCTATCTACTTTCTTGTACCTACCGAAGGCATAAATTACTTTACCTATTTTAGGCTCGAAATCTATCCTTTTCTTGTGCCTAGTTATTGATTGAGATGCATATTCTTCATTTTCCTCGTCAGTTAGCAGGAGTGTAATATGATCCTTGTGTTCAACATTCAAGAGAACGCCATACTTGTTCATGATCCCTGCCTGTATTATAGAATCATCAAGATTCAAAATATCCTTTGTAAAGGAATAAAGAAAGTCGTATTCTACCATCATTTATCACCAACTGTCTTAATAAGCCCAAATATCATCGCTATATCTAACCTGCCCCTCCTCTTTTTCTAGTCGTTGGAATAACCTTTTCCATAATTATTTTGTCGACGTCATTTTCTCCTATGTCTATTGCTATGAGTAAATAATAATTCTTATTAATCGGAATTATTGCCCTATTCACGCTTTCATATTTTACTAGTGCGTATTCCAACTCTCCGAGCTTAGGTTGAAACTTTAGCCTCTTCCTATGTCGGTCCATAGTATGTGAAGCATAGTCCTCATTTTCCTCCTTTGTTAGAAAGGGATTCAATCCTTCTCGGTACTTTTCGCTAATTTGGATCCCGTCTTCATTTGTAATACCCACCCATCTAATAGATGCATGTGAACTTAGCAATTCACTTTCAAGACCTTCAAGAGTGTCACGATCGGTGACCATGATTCCCGACCATTGCTCTTATGCACATACTCAGCTGTTACCAAGTCATTCGTATCTTATTTCTTTTGCGTTGTTGCAAATACAAAAAAACGATAATCGAGGCTATTGTTGATAGGCTTAGAGATATGGTAGATCTATGAGTATTGCTTTAAAGGGAGGGAATGTGGGTATATGAAATACCGTTTATTATCAATACTGGATCTCTACTTATCATATTGAATTTTATATGCGTGAAGTAATGATCGAGCCAACAATATGGAGGCACTTTGAGTTGACTCCTGCACATAATATAACAAAATAAACTATATCAACTCTGATTTATACTTCATTCCTATGAATATAACGATCCTGTCGCACGGTTATGGTCTAATGGAGATTTTAACAGAGGAACTGTCTAAGATTGGGTTGCAAGCAACCCAGGCAGACTACAAAAAACCACTAATGCCACAAATTACAGAAACCGAGATCTTGATAAATGGTTTAGGAAAGATCGATAAGGATGTGATAGATAATTGCCATAGACTAAAACTTGTACAACAGATCGGTGCAGGTACAGACAATATTGATATTGATTATTGCACAAATAAGGCGATTCTTGTTGCCAATACACCTGCTACAAATAATATTTCGGTAGCGGAGCATACATTATTTCCCATATTATATATAGCCAAGAAAATAAAGGGCGCAGCAAAAGGTCTGATGAAAGTAAGAATTCAAAGCGTTTTGGGTTCCGAGCTATATGGCAAGACATTGCTTGTGATAGGATTGGGAGCTATCGGGACGGAGGTAGCAAAGAGAGCCACTGCGTTTGGTATGAGGGTCATTGCCGTTACAAAATTTCCTATAAGTGTTCTAACAGAACCATCATCGTGATCATCTATACTACAACGATCACACTTGGATCCACACCAAAGAGCATCTGACACATCACGTCAAGGCTCTAATTTGGGACAAAGATATAGGGACGGCGATGTGAACGCTAACTTGAATTTAACGTTTGTAAATGAAATCCATGGAACAGAAAAGCTGTTGTCTCTAATTCCTGTTGCAGACTATGTATCGCTTCATACTCCGCTCACAATGGAGACCAGAGCAATGATTAAATCTAGAGAGCTAGATCTTATGAAAAGATCAGGTTACCTTATTAATGTCGCAAGAGCTCAAATAGTTGATAGGGATTCCTTGTATACAGCTTTACTAAACAGAGATATTGTTGGTGCGGCTTTTGATGTATTCTGGCAGGAGCCCGCCGACCCTGATGACAGATTGCTAAAACTAGATAATTTTGTATTAACACCACACATTGCTGGATAGACCACTGAATCTGTACGATCCGAAGCAGTAATAATCGTAGAGAACTTATATAGACTCAAACAAGGCAAAGTATTACTCCCCTTAACCCTTTTGAATCCAGATGTTGCAAATATCAGGTTTCTAAGATATTCAAATACCAGGTTTGTTTGAATATCTTAGAATACACTAATCCAGATGGCTAGAGGCACAGCAGGAATACCCACTCATCTGCCTGTAGTGACGTAAGTGAAAACACATTCTGCAAGATTGGAAGATTAAGTATCACGAGTAAGAGAGTAACCTTTCCTAGCAAGGAGATCTCATGTCAATACGATTTTCCATGGGTTATTCTGACGAACGGATATAATAAGCAAAGAATAACTCAAATAATCTTACAAATGCCAATGCCATAGTTCTAGCTAATACGTCAGTTCCAATGAATTTCCGGTGTGGCATTGTAAACATTTTCCACACCAATCACACAACTTAGGTGTTATCTTTCCACATTTCGCGCATATACTCTCAGAGTCATGCTTTTTCGTCTCATGGAAATCATGCGGCGAACGAATTCTTGTCATACGAGTTAAGATTCCATCACACCATTTAATATTCTTCACTATCTCTCACAAATTATTCCGTCTCTCCGCCACGAGATCTGGTGATGACGATGATGATATTATTTCAATGCTTACTCTATTACAACAGAAACCAGCTATTTATTCTGCCTTTATGTCACAATGATTGAATATTCTCAACATCACATAATAAGCAGAGCTCTGATGGTGTCCCCCATGATGCATAATACATATCGACCAACTGCAGCGAGGCTTCTACAGAACTCCTATCTTTAAACTAACTCGGCCCCTAAAATTCAGCTCCAGTCAGAGGAATTCTCGAACGCAAAGAAACTGGGAGAACAAAAAAAGAATCCCCTTCTTACATATATTATCCATTCAAAAGATCTAGCGAACTGATTCTGGTTATCTTCTCCACCTCTCTTCAAATAAATTCTCACCGAGTCTCTCTAAAAGATCAATGGAGAAAAAATTTGTATTGCACTGCAATCTAACTAATAATATATAACCCGATTTGTTTTGAATTTACATGTCAATCCCTCATGTCGACGATAAGACCCTTTCAGTAACAATGTTGATGACTCCCCTGCCACTTGACACAGCCCTGCCGCTGGATAATGTTGTTGATTTGGCTAGGAATATGAAAGAGAAAGGCAGAGGATCTATAATTGTAACAGAATATGTCACTACTAGTGCTGGAAGTAAAACAGGCACGAAACCGGTGGGGATAATCACAGAAAGAGATATGGTAAGAAGAG
>JAATVS010000605.1 GCA_014523695.1 Nitrososphaerales archaeon TH5895 | reverse complement strand
TATTTAAATTAATATTCGAAGCCAATCGAGACTTCCAAAATTCTTTGAGTTCTTCCGCAGAACCCTTCCAGCTCTCACCAGCATTCTTCTTTTCTTCCCTTCGCCTTTTTATTACATAGCTTACCAAAAAAGCAGCATTAATTGCACCTATAGAGGTACCCGCTACTACATCAAACACATTTTCATTATCATCAGTATCCTTTTTGATCCAATAATATAGCACCTCAAAAACTCCTGCCTCATATGCGCCAAGCGATCCTCCACCTTGGAGAACTAATGCTCTTTGTGTGCTTCTTTTAGCCATTATAACTTTGGTTCATAATCACTCTATTTTTAGTGTTTATAATATAGAAATAGTATAAATAATAGCCGACTGTTAATTTTATTAAGCGAAAGATTATTCGAGTAAGTTGTCAGCCCATACTACATGTATTGAGTACTTGTGTATGTAATCCGTGTTTGGCGGATTCGGTGGTATCCATGTCAGTTAAAAAATTCTTGACAAATGCCTTTTCAAGATAGGAGCGCATCAATCTTTCCTTTCAAGAAGCTGGAATGGGATTCGACTCCCTCAGTCATAGACGGGGATTCCAGCTTTGCATATATTGTATATAGAAGCCATCCAAACAATGGAAGCGCTCCTACAAATAGTTGAGTCGATTGTTGCTAGCGACTAAATAGATATTAGAGAATTTTAACCCCTGCCTAGATATTAGAGCATATTCTGGATCTAAGCGGCCGAACTTGGTCCGAGTTCGGTGGGTTCCAATGCATTAGTGTATGTAATCCACGTTTTGGCGGGTTCGCTGAATTGCCTTACTTGAAGCTTGCCAATTGCTTAAGTAATGTACTTCACTGCTCATTCTGAACCCGGACGTCGAAAGATAATGGCACTGAAATTAAGCCTTATTAGATACTACTAGAAATGATGATAAAATGAAACAATTTGACAATGGAGGAGGTTGCCAATGAAGGACATGATCAGCTGGTTCGAGCTCTCGCAAGGCTCGCCTACGGAGTATGAGAATGCCCAGAAGCGGATACCTGAGGTATTCAGTAAATGGAAAGCGCCTGCAAATTTCAAGATTGAGTCGTTCGTAGTACGGGCTTTTAGTTGACTGCGACGATCCATTGACTGTTCATAAGGTATGCTTGACCTTCCTTTGATTTCAAGGCTCGACCCGTGATTGCCGTCGAGGATGCTGTCAGAGTAGAACTCGAAGCTATAGCCTGGCGCGACGGACTGAAGGGATGAGTAGGCTAGAGGTCACCAATCACAGACTTAGCCTTCGGAGGTCAACTCTGCAGTAAAGATGGAATACATTAGTGTATCTAATCCAAGTAATCGGCCAGTTCGGTGGGATTCACCTCGATAATGGTGCGAAAATAAGATTCACTATCTAGAGCTATGTCGTACTGAAGTAATCTGCAGTGGGATGCAATACACTAGTATAAATGGTCCAAGTCATTACTACGATTAAGGAAGGGATTTTGACGCATTTTTTATATTACGTATCTTTGTATCCGAATATTTTTATCTAAAGGTGGGTTTATATACATATTGAAGCTAAAGCTTGATGATTCCTTGAATATCGTGATGGATAATAGCAATACGAGGACAGTTTATGGTTGAACCCAAAACGGGTGAAAGCCATGCATCGGGTCGTCAACGCTTTAGCGCAGAAGACTATCAGTTAAAACAGCCACTGATAGTTGACTCACTTGGTCAGCGCAAGAGAATCCTTGTGGTTGATGATAATTCGGATATTGCATTTACTCTACAACTAGGATTGGAAAATAGTGACAAGACTATTCAGGTTTCTAGGTATGATAATCCCGTAAAAGCATTGGCTGATTTTGAACCTAATTTTTATGACTTGTTGCTAGTTGATATAAACATGCCATTGATGAATGGCTTTGAACTATGCCAAGAATTGCTGCAGAAAGATATCAATCTCAAAGTGTGTTTTATGACTTCGGGGGAAATAAATATGGATGCAGTTAGGGAAGTACATCCACTGAAAAGTATTGGTTGTTTCATTAAGAAGCCCATTGCCACAGAAGCATTAGTAAGACGCATCAGGGCTGAATTAGAATAGGTCAAATTCTTGAACGACATAAGCGTTTGCTCCTGACTTGGAGCTGCCAACAGTAAATCTAAGTAATTTTATTGCTGAAGCGTTTCGTACTATTGGCCCTTTAGTTCCGAAGAAGTATCCTACTGTAAAAAAAGATGCACATTATACTATCATAACTGTAGACCCGGAAGAATGGTGGGTTTCTGATGACCCAAATAAGAATACTTTGGAATGCTGTCATGTGCAGTATTAGTGTTGACATTGCATTGATAGAGTGATGTAGGGGAATGGTCAACACAAGCAGCAAAATGCATAAGGCCTTTTAATACGAAGGAATAACGCATACAACTAAGCTTGGCCCTGCATAATAAAAAAATTAAAGCAAGAAGAAATCAAGTTGCTTCACTACTATCAAAGTCATTTAATGAGACTGAGATAGCGCAACAGTTAGGGGTTGACCAGTCCACAATTTCCAGAGATATTAAGGTCTTTACCATTCATTTGTAGAGTCGCAAGATATGAAGAATGTGTATGATGGTGTTATCATATTATATAACAGGGGTGAAGCAGAGATAGAGCCTCCAGACTGGTTTGGTACACTCAATAAGGATTTTCGGTATCAGCTGACTGCTATAGTCCCGGACCAAATCTGTATATTGCAGAGGAAATATCTGATGGTATCACTACTACAAACGACAGTGAAAGAAGCAGTAGTGCCCACAAAAACAGTAAACTGATGGATAATCCTATTGGCAACCTGAGACTTCCTTTAAGCTACCGTTAGTGCGTTCAACTATGTGAAATTGGTGTGCGTTATTAGTAAGATTAGTACACAATTGAATACGGAACCATCTAGGTACTAAGATTGAGATCAACATCTTTTAAAGACGAATTACGGAGATCGGCATTTGTTAAATCAGCAAATGAAAGATCAACATACTTATTAATTACAGCGAGTAGCAGAATAGTATTATGCTTTGCCGAAAAGGCATCAAAGATCTTAGCCCACCCGAGAAATCCAAATTCGTTGAAGCAACACTAACGCTAAAAAATGCAGTTCCTAGCCAAATTCCTGCCGCAGCGGCAAACGGTTCAAATAGTCGATGGGATGATTATGTCTGGCTACATCTGCAATCCATGCATGGAGCCCACCGTGGTTCTGCATTTTTGCCCTGGCACCGTGAGTTTCTTCGTGTAGTTGAACAAGATATGCGAAAAGCCGTCTCAGACCACACCCTGACAATCCCTTATTGGGATTGGACCACAGCGAGGTCATCTAGTGATTCTGGGTGGCCATTTGTGGACGACTTTATGGGAGGCTTGGGGGAGGCAGACACGCTTATCGTTCGTACAGGGCCATTTAGGACAAATCTGGACGGCACATCAGACTGGGTTCTTCATATTGTGGATGCCGAACCGGAGCCGGAACTTCGACGTCGTCCTCCTGGGCAGTCACCGCCTGCTTCATTGCCTACCAAAACCCTGGTTCACAATGGTTTGGGGGTGACTCCCTACGATGCATCTCCATTTGTTGAAGGGATGATGACAAACCCTACCATAGCGCAGATTAATGCATCTTATCGCAAAACTAATGAATATCGGTTCCATAACCCTCCTCATCCGTGGGTGGGCGGTGGTTTTCCTACATGGGATCCCGCTGGGAGTATGTCCTTCATGGCATCTCCCAATGATGCAGTCTTTTTCCTCCACCACTGTAACATAGACCGTCTCTGGGCAGTGTGGCAGCAGAAACACGGTTCGCCCACCAATGACTATTTACCAACAGCGGGGGAGGAGCCTGGTCACAATCTACCCGATGTGATGGCTTATTTCTCACCACCTACTTGGCCAGTTACGACGACGATTGCAGACGTCATCGACCATCATGCCATCAACACTTGGTATGATACGGATAAACCTATAGTGAGTATGCCAGTCGAGTCTTTGAACTTTGGTGACGTACCATCGGGTCTAACTACTTACCGTCCTATCCAGTTCGATGTACAAACTTGTCGTCCAGTCCACTTTGAAATCAGCGGCTTTGGCGGTTCGTCTAGCTTTTCAAATCCTCCAGACCAAGGCATTGTCACTGTCGGACCTCCTGTTCCCCCTGAAGTTTCTGTTCAGGCTAACATCTACGTGCAGTTCGTTGCACCTTCGCCAGCAGTTGGTTCAGTGACAGGCACAGTAACTATCCGTGCATACTTCATCGACGAACAGGGCTATTACTCTGTTAACCCTGGGGATCAGTTCACGTTTGGGACATATACAATCAATTTGATAGCCAACTCAATCGCTGTTGGAGTGGTAAAAATACCACTTGCTCCACCACGGGGAGAGGTGCATCGGGGCATGACCTTTCATATTCCGGAAGATCAGATGGAAAGTCCTGAGGAATCCAAAAAGAAGGCACCAGATTGATTCTCTCCCAATTGCCAAGATTCGATTCTGAGTGACAAATCCTTATATACAACGGATCGCAAACATTTTGCGAGTGATATTGAAGGATCCGAAAATGAGGCTCCGACTATCCTAACATGCCACCACTATTATCAGCACTATCTCGGGCAGTTGCGCATTTTCTAAGCCCTGTTTTAATACTCTCTCTTGTCTCAGATGAAAAATTGGGTTAAGATGCAAAACATTTTCCCATGCATTGTCTAATTTAGAATACAATTAGTACTACAATGTTTATCATATTATCGAAATGGGGAGATATTCGTTCCCACAGCAATTATATTAACTAAGTGATCTGAGTCAAGTTTTCTTGCATATGCTATTGTTCCTTCAAAAGTATATGAACACACTTAGTAGGTGGGCAGTACCGCTCACAGTGATTGTACATTACAAGCCATGGCATATTCCAAACACTGTTCTGTGTAACAATGCCTTATACCATTGACACAAGGACCACAACCAGGAGTACACGGTGGTGGTGGTGGTGGACACCTAGTACATCCTGGAGGACAACATGGCACACACGGTTCACCAGGTTCACATTCTGCGCATCTCGGAGGACAACATGGTGCGCACGGTTCACCAGGTTCACATTCGTACCAATGATGGATGCAATCCGCCGTTATACACTCTCTATAACATTTTCCATCATTGAATGGGCCCTCAAAGCATCCCGAACATCCAATTAGGCATCTTGGCGAATCCCTCTGTGAAAATAGCAACTCATTATTTGTAGATTCATACTCTTTTTTCCCACGGTGATTGGTAATGCTACGTCTAAGGGATAATTCAGCCATAAAACCAGGAAGAGCCATATCTCAGGCTACTTTCAGTGAACTACTATAACAATTTTCTCTTTAATTATTATTCCTATTTATGCGTACGCAATTATTTACGTGCACTCACTTGCTATCCTATTTCACTAATAAATATTTTTTAGTTTCTCAGACATTTCGGACACTGTTATTTCTAGCCGGTCAGGCTACTAAAGATACCGGAGCGTGAGTAAAAGAGTCCATCCTACTTTACTTTTTTGGAACTGTCGATCGGTTCGTTGCTTGAAAGATAGAAGATACTTTGCATTAGGGTACCTGATATCAGTTTTATTCATTTCAATGATTATGCTTAGCCACTTCCATTTTAGCCCTAATGTATAGAATAGAAGGACCCGATACTTCAGCATTATTCTCTCTTTCGGTATCTACCTCCGATGCTTCTTGATTGTCATAATTAAGCGCTCGGAGAAGTACTATCTGAGCCACAAGGGAGACTAACCTAGTATATCTCCTTATTTGGTACCTATTGGTTTATGCTCCTCTGGCAATTACAATACTGCACATAAGCAGACCACATTGATCTAGGCGTTTTTATTGGCGTCATTTAGTATCTGCTTCTCACAATTTATATAGCCTGTTTCAGACGCAGGTATGATTAGAGATTGTAATCTATCTAATATCCTGTTGTAATAGTTGGTATACATCATGGGCATTTAGTAGAGGAGGTGTAATAGTTCGATGACGTAATGTATTTGAAATGAGTGACCTTATGAGATTATGTGCTGTTCATTGGGGAAAGATAGACCATAGAAGAGCAATGATTCCTGTCACAAATGGAGCCGCCGCGCTTGTGCCGCTCAACTGAGTATACTTTCCGTCAGGCGCTGTACTCGTAATATTCACACCTGGCGCTAACAATCCTCTGATAGATAATTCAGAGCTCTGGGCACTGAAACCACAGAAAATCTAAATGCAGATTTGATCCAGCGTGAGGGTACAATCGCATCATGTATGCACAATTAGAAAGAATTTCATAATCATTAAAAACTATGGAGAGGGTGCCCTTTATCCCCAGACGGTCCTCAGGGAAGTTAAACCAACCGAAGTACCGTAAACAACTGTAAGGTCTAATTCCGATGAAGATAATAATATATCAGTTTCTAATGTGTTTAGCACTAGCCTGGCCTGATAGTCTGTTGTTGTAACCCCCTTTTGTTTGGAATTTCTTTCTCGCGATGAAATATCTCTACAAACATCACATAGGAATATGGGAATACTGTGTATCATACAACTATCTAGGATAGCAATTACAATTCTTGCCATCCATCATCTAACGTGGTACCTGATGGATACTTATAAGCAATTTTAGCCAGCTCATTAATTTCTGATTTCTAACGAGAAAAACGTAGATTAGGATAATGGCATAATAACAATAGCAATAGAGACAAGTAAATTGGTAGTATCTCTATTCTCAAAATCCAGTTCCTAAATTACTGATATTTTGGATCAATCATGCTCTATCACCCTATGAAAAAATTTAGATAGCAATCCTTTGAAGGAGATTATAGTAAACAAAAAAATAAAATAGCATATTACTCAGAATCTGAGATTAAAATCACTTGCTATTCTTTTTATAGGACTTGCAATCGTAAAATCAATTCCCTCGTCGCTTTGGCCTCCTGCAAAAAGTAGTGCCTTTGCAGCAAAAGCATTCGTCTCTACATTTTTCTCAGCAGATACTATGACGGATCCAGAATCACCTGATAGTGAAAATGGTGTTGTTTCGGGTATGCCTACTATTACTACCTGATCCGCAAAATTACAGGGTATTCCTTGATAATCAACTGTAGTTTCTATATCTACAGCAACTACTCTTCCAACGGTCTTGCGCGTAGTTCTGCCACGTTTCATTACTTTATCACCTAAATCAATGTCTTCTGTACCTTCTACTCTACCTATTTCAATTACTTCATAAGGATTAGCAGATGAAAGGTTGTCACTAGTTATTTCAGCCGTCGCACAGTCATAAAAGTTAAAGCTCCCAGGCACGGTAGGTTTAAGTCTATTCCAATCAGACAACTTGGCTATTACATCTTGAGGTTCCGTGCCACCGCCGTGCGCGCCAGGCTGGGTGATATTGTCTCCTATTCTTGCGGAGGGCGGCACAAGGCCCTCAACATCTTCATTTGCAGCAACATGGTTGTTTGTTATCAAGTATAGCTTATTTGATGATCCAGACTTTTCAACGATCAAGCCCAATGTTCCTGTTGCAGGTACGCCAGTGGCGTTGTTTATGGCCATCCCTCCTAAGAATGGTCTGTGTCTAAGATCGTCTGGCAATGCTGCAGCAAATAGTAACCTACTTATTCTGGGTACAAATCCTAGTGGAACATTTACGATATCTGTCTTGAATCCTTCAATCTCCTTTGGAATGGGTTCAACCCCTAACTCGAGCAATTTTTGAATACTTGGCTTGTATCTAACAAAGATGACAAGGCCGATCTCATCAGTAACCTTGCCATCTTTTATCTTATAACCTACCCCCATACGCCTTACTTTGTTACGTATTATCATGTCTGCCTTGTGTTTTTTTATAACTTTAAGGACATCTGCTGTTGTTTCGCCTTTCATAAAATATACTTATTTGAATCATATTGATAAGCATTTATAAATAAAAGATTTTATACTTCAGTAAATATTTGAATTTATTATACTCCGTTAGGAACATACATAATCTACGATAAGATACACTATTATTCACAGGTATTCAATATTACAGATATTTTTAGCTTTAAATGATTCTGCTGTCAGTCAGTTTGCGTTAATTAGATTCGGCTATGTTGTTTCTCAGTTTTCCCATAATATTTTTTCACATTTCGTACTCTCAATATTACAGAAAGTTACTAACAATAACGATAGTGAGTAGAATCAAGCTTATGACGAACATCAACTTCTCGTTCAACCTTGAAATTCAAGACGCTCTTTCTGAGAACTTCAACGCAATCTAGCTTTAAATCCTCCAGGAATCGCTACTACATCAGTAGGAATCCCTTCTATCTTTTCCGGTATAGGTGCAATGCCCTCTGTCAAAAGTTCTTTCTTGTTCTTCTTCTCGACATAAAATATTAGTGCAACTTTGTCAGTTACCTTTCCATTCTCTGTTTTATAGCCAACTCCGATGCTTTTAGCACCGTGTCTTTGTATCAATGCTTCTCTTTGACTTTTCAGGACTTCTTTAGCCTTTGCGGTTTGAATATTGCTATCCTTTAACATGGTAATATCAATAATGATCCTGGTCTACAATATTAGTACATCCCATACCTATAACTTGTTTTGTTTTCTCCCTTTTTGATAATTTGTCAACCGACGAGCAAAATTAAATGAAAAACAGCTAGTGCTGGAGATGCTTTGTTACTTTGCATCTGGACTCCAACCGTGATGTCCAGTACGATCATGTTCAGTATGCCATATGTCATTAGAAGAATCTCCTAAGTGTACCGTATGTAACTTACCTTGAACGCGCAAAAATTGATGTAACTGAAAAAATGAGAAACAAATTTATTATAGAAAAGGGTCGACGTAACATATGGGTTGGACATCAGCTCAGGTAGGTCAATTGGGAAATAGCACAGCCCTTTGGACAGTGGGACCAAATTGGGAAGGCATGTCGGACCATGACATAATTGTAACAGACCACGATACTGGTAACTCATTTATAAGAAAATTGTGGCAGCAGCAATCAGGTGAGATATATCAAATTGCGATAGAAGTCATTGGAGAGGAGACTGTCATCTTTAAATTTAAGGCGGAGAACATCGAGTAGGAGAAAGAATATGACTAAAGCTAAAGTAATTAAAGATGCAAGTGGAAATATTAGGGCTATGGTGTTCGATCAAGGTGTTAGCTTCAATCAACCCATACCAGTACTTGAAGATGGAGAAAAGATCGAAGATACGGAGGTACCAAGCAACTACTTAATGGTTGTAGATAAACTGTTTAAGAAGAAATAAAGATAAATATCCTTTCCCGAATAGCTACACAACTGAACTACGAAGGTTAATTACATCTACCGTAACCACAAGGACTAAGCAGCAAAGTGTAACCCATGTAAGTAATCAAAAATGTAACTTATCTATTACAGACTTTAATATTACCATCGATTCGCTATTGATAAGAATAAGACATAACGTAAAAAGTAACTGAAGAACAAAAACTGTCAATATCAAGCACTATTCTTTGGGAGATCATGGTTACAGCAGAAGCCTAAACCCGCAATACATTTAACTATTAATACGATTGCATATTGTGCATGTCAAAATTTGAGCCGAAAAAGACAAATTTTCAGGTGCTTTCAGTTATAACTATCCAGGAATTGAGATAGCAGGAGGTCTCCTGTTCTAATTATGGACCCCCATTTTAAGGGATTGTGGGGGAGATCTGGTACCGGTGATGGTGAATTTGATCATCCTAGAGGAATTGCTGTCGATTCGGATGGAAATGTATACGTGGCAGATGCGGGTAATAATAGGATTCAAAAATTTAACAGTACCGGAGTGTTTCTTGATAAGTGGGGAGAACGCGGTAATAATGCTGGCCAATTCATAAATCCGGCTCATGTCGCTGTTGATTCCAATAATGATATTTACGTTACAGAAGATTGGCGTAACGTTCTTGTTCCATTCATACCGCGTGTACGTATACAAAAGTTTACAAAGACCGGTGATTTCATTACAGAACGGGGATCATCAGGTACTGATGATGGCCAATTTGAAAATCGATTTGGAGATGATGGCCAATTTGGCATTACCGCAGATTCTCATGATGATATTTTCCTTGTAGATTGTGGAAATTTCAGAATTCAAAAGTTTACCAGTGATGGAGGATTTATTACAAAATGGGGAAGGTATGAACCCGGTGATGGTCGACATTGGCATCTTGGGTCCCCCGTTGATATTAGCGTTGACTCAAATGATAGATATTATGTTACCGATGCCAAACATCACCTTGTAAAAAAATTTAATCGTGCTCGTATGTTTATCAGACAATGGGGAAGACTTGGTACTGGAGATGGTGAATTTGATCGTCCTGATGGGATAGCGACATTTTCTGGAAATTCATTACTCGTTGTGGACTCTCGCAATAACCGTATTCAAGAGTTCTCCAGAAGTGGTATTTTCATTACTAAATGGGGTTCACAAGGGACGCAGGAAGGTCAGTTTAGAGATCCAACTGGTGTAACCATAAACAAAATCAATGATATGCATTACATATCTGACACTGGCAACCGTCGAGTTCAGAGATATCACTGGGATCCAGCAGTTCCCTAGATCCTAACTTTTCGCGATCTATGAAATAGGAGTATTAACATATCTCTAAAGTCGCCGTCTGAAATATGGTGCAACAATATTAACGATTTATTCATTATTATTTTTTCATAGGGTGATCTGCAGCTATAGTCTCTAAAATAATAATCAAAATGATGAACATGACTATAACCTAAGTACATGGCTTAGTGCTACAAAGTAATCTCAATAATGGCGAATCATCAAATGACCGTTATAGTTCCGAAAGAAAAAGCTTTTTTCTAATTGAGACATCCGATGCTACAATCAGCATGCAGTTATACTTGGATATGGAGGATTAGTTGATACAGATATAAGATTCTCTGAATTCTTTGCAGTCGATCACACGTTGATGATCCGCTTAGGTATCCCTACGTCTATGCAGGACCAATTATAGCAGAAAATGGGACACGCACGATCATCACGTAGGACAAGGAGATTACCATTCGGGCAATGGTTGTTATTTGCATTCTGGAGCGCTGTCCGTCGATCCATTGAGGAACATGACATATATTGGTTGTACGCTCCAGGAATATTGTTAATCCATATCTGAACGGCTACATACTTAATCCATCTAAAAATACGTGTCAGTTCTATTAGGACCTAGGATCAACAATGATTTGTTAATTTTAGGATGTGTAATACTGATAGCTCAAATTCTAATCCTGGCCATAGCTCAGGAATATTAGTATTGACTATTTTTTGTAACTCTTTATATTGCTGCTCAAGCAAATTTTTCCATTCTTTTTCCGATTCGAATTTGGAGTTATTTCTTCGCTTTCTAATTTCTTCAAGAACCTGATCTCTCTTCGTCTTCTGGCTCTGACTCTATAGCTAACTAAAAGGATGATGAATTTTTCGTAGTCGATAAGTATTGCATTTGCATTAAACATATACTCATGAGATTTAGTAGTTAACGGACTTGTTACAGATTTCCTAACTGCTTGAGCAAAATTGCTCTGAAAGTTAAATATGTTGAAATCTCAATTAACCAATAGATATAACTACTATAAGGTTAATTTGCCTTTAATGTTAGGATTCGAATCAAGGAATGGTATATTTTTTAGGAGACATAGCCACATTAGATATGATATAGTGGGAGAATCATTCTAGTCATGGATCATCACTTTAAGGGGATGTGGGGATCACGGGGTACCGGTGATGGTCAATTCGAGTTTCCTAGAGGTGTTGCTGTTGATTTTGATGGAAATGTGTATGTAGCAGATGGAGGTAACCATCGAATTCAAAAGTTTACCAGTACGGGAATATTTCTTGATAAGTGGGGAGTAGAAGGCAATGGGGAAGGTCAATTCAAAAATCCTATCCATGTGGCTGTTGACTCCAACAATAATATTTATGTTACAGAGGCACTGGTTACTTTTAGTCATTTCCCGCTTCGTACACGTATACAAAAGTTTACAAGTACGGGTGATTTCATTAAACAATGGGGAGAGGTTGGTACCGCAGATGGTCAATTTCGTAGACCTCGTGGAATTACAGTAGAATCTGATGATGATATATTATGTGTAGATTCTCTAAATTTCAGAATCCAAAAATTTACCAGTGATGGAGGATTCATTACACGATGGGGAAGGTATGAACCTGGTGATGATAGGGATTGGCATCTTGGGGATCCTGTTGACATTGCAGTTGACTCAAACGATGATAATTATGTTACAGATTTTTTTAATAACCTTGTAAAAAAGTTTACCCCTAGTGGTGATTTCATTAGAAAATGGGGATCATCAGGTATTGGAGATGGAGAGTTTCGACGTCCAAATGGGATGGCAACATTTTCCGGAAATTCTCTACTTGTTGTCGATTCTTTGAACCATCGCTTACAAGAGTTTTCCAGAGATGGTGTTTTCATCACTAAATGGGGTTCAAACGGAATCCAACCAAGTCAGTTTAACGAACCTATGGGTGTAGCCATAAACAAAACTGATGATATGCATTACGTATCTGACACTCGCAACCATAGAATTCAGAGATTTCATCCTGACACAAAGGTTCCCTAGACCTTACTTTTTGCAATCTGATTGACAGGGATCATTTTTTTGTCTGTAAGCCCTAAAGTTGACTTTATAGAGTACCCTGAAATCTTACCAAGGCTATTTTCAATGTTTGTCACGAGATCACAACGGGGTACGGGCTTAGGACTTTTCATTTCCAAGAGCATCATCGAAGCTTATGGAGGACAAGGAACAATATTTTGTTTCACGCTACCCTTGGAAGCTAAGGGTATATTCAAATATCGTACTCCTGCCAGTCTCCCTTGGGAACAGAGTAGTAAACAATCACTGTATATCTAGTGTTATAGACTTGTTTCTTACCACCATACACATACTCTTCTGTTTTTGGATAATTATTTGGATGAGTTAGAGAATGATGAGGTAATTTCTGTCACTCAACAGAGACTTAATAGTAGAGATGTTAAGCTGAGGGTAAATGCTGGTAGCATAATTGTAATAGTAATAGGAGAGCTCGAAGAATTTGAAAAGGCTTTTGTTAGTTTATTGGATAAAATAAGGAATGAATTTAATATAACTTACTCTAAAATCAAGAGCACTAGTTCGAATAGTCTAACTAAAGTAAATTTATCAATCTTCCAGATCAAGATGACGCGAAGTTTGAGCTAATGATCTGACTAGGGGAGATAGATAACACTACAGAAAATAGAAAAGGCAACGGCCCATTGAACAAAAAATAGAAAAGGCAATGACAACTTTGATAAATATTCTTATAATAGATTAATGTTAATACCCCAATTATGCCTGAATATGAAGCTCCTGGAGTCTACATTGAAGGAACAGATATTGATCCAAAGCCTATAGAAGGAGTAAGCACAAACACTGCAGTTTTTTTAGGACCCACAGAACGGGGACCTATAGACCCTTCGCTTATTACTAGCTTTGAGGAGTTTCAGCGTAAATTCGGAGGCTTCATAAAAGAGAGTTATATGGCTTATGTGCTAAATGGATTTTTCAGAAACGGTGGTAAAAGGTGCTATATCTCTCGAATTTATAAACGGCCCGCAAACTTTAGCAAAAGCACAATACAGGCAGGAACCGGAACAATCACCATCAAGGCATCGGGGCCAGGCAATTGGGGAAACCGAGTGTACTACAAAATCGAAGATGCTAATCTATATAAAAACGGCGACGAAAGGCTAAAATTTTTTAAGTTACTAGTAAGATACTATCCGAGAAAACCTGAAGCAGTTGAATTTGAGAACCCTGATCCAAAAAATGATCCCATAGAGGAAGTTTACGATAACCTTTCAGTTATGCCATTTTCGAGCTCCTATTATAAGAATGCGGTAGCAGGCGTTTCAAATTTAATTAGAATTTGGGATAATTTTTCGGAAGTAGAAGATAAAAACGCCATAGAAAGACCCGTTGGAGGAGCATGTATAGCAGAGTGGAAACCCATTGGTGAGGAGGAGATTGAGGACAACAACACTCAAATAACTAATTCAGATTATGATGGAGAAGGCTCAGTTGAGATCGATAATCGTAAATATACTAAGAGTGGATTATTGAGTTTAAGGGAAGTAGAGGATATCTCTCTAGTCTGTGCGCCAGATGCTGACGAAGACCTTACACAAACCATTATAGAAGAATGCGATAATGCAAAGGATCGCTTTGCAATAGTGAATTCCCAGATTGCTGATGCAGGTGATTTAGATGCGATAGGACCGCCTGTGGATAGCACGTACGGAGCATTTTACTTTCCTTGGTTTTATGTATATGATCCGTTAACCAAGAATAAAAAACTAGTTCCACCTTGCGGTCACGTTGCGGGTATTTACGCAAGAGTTGATGCGGAAAGAGGAGTACACAAAGCACCGGCCAATGAGGTAGTTAAAGGTATTATGTCTCTTCAGGTTAGCGTAGACAAAGTGAAGCAAGAAGTTCTCAACCCCAAAGGCATAAATGTAATTCGCAGTTTTCCAGGCAGGGGTAACCTTGTTTGGGGAACAAGGACGATTTCAAGGGATCCAATGTGGAAGTATATCAATGTCAGAAGACTTTTTATCTTCGTTGAAAAATCTGTCCAGAGATCCACTCAATGGGCTGTTTTTGAGCCTAAGAATGAAAGATTGTGGTCAAAAGTGAAAGCAAGCCTTACCCATTTTCTAACGACCGTTTGGAAGACTGGTGCTTTGATGGGAACAACCGCAGAAGAAGCATTCTTTGTTAGAGTCGACAGAACTACGATGACGCAGAATGATATCGATAACGGAAGATTGATTGTTGTGGTTGGAATAGCGCCCACAAAACCGGCTGAATTTGTCATATTTAGACTTGTGCTAACACAGGCTGGTGTAAATATTACGGAGCTATAATATAATTTGAGGAGGTAGGTGTCGCATATAGCTTTTTTTTGAGATCACCTAATTCATGGCTCAATTGCTGTCCGGGCTATGCAAGATATTTTGCATCCTCAAAATATAAATCAAGATTAACCAAGTTCTAAATATAGTATCCCAATATGTAATCGAATAAATGTAGATTCATTATGATATATATTGACTTATATTGTGAATCAAGCTATGTGACTATTATTCATTAACAGAATAAAGGAAATCATATATTCACATGTATGATTTAAAGACATATGATCATTAATGAGGTCGTTACTAGATTTTCAGTGACAAATCTGAAAGTTGCCTCTTTCAATGCCGAATGGATGTACTCTCAGGGAGCCTACTATGGCCGCTGAATTTCAAGTCAGCGGTCATAATGCGGCAGCGCTATTTACTCTAAAACTTCATCGCGGCGACGGCATGTCTCTCCTTGCGATGGACTGGAAGGTCGGAAAGCCAACGCAAGACTTCGTGGGGTTCGCCATTGAGTACAAGGAACCAGAAGGCGACAGATTCTTCTCTTTGAAGAACCGCCTTGGCTTCCGTGCTGCCGGCGGTAAAGTCAACCCAAACATAATGTCAACTAGGCTCTCTCCTATCCAGAAATTCCGTTGGGTCCATTTTCCCCGTAATGCCGAGCTCCCAGGTGAGTTCATTTACAGGGTCATGCCGGTGTTCATGAACGATAATGACGAGCTGAGCTACGGCGAGGCGCAAGAGGCAGCAATCGAGCTCCGGCGTGAGACATATCCAAAGTTGCTTAACGTCACATTCACCCGTGGCTTCGTTTCGTCTCAGGCATTCGTAAAGCACTACGCAAAGGACGGGCCCATCTCCAAGCTGCTGCCGGCCAAGGCAGCGGATGGCTTGAACTTCATTCCGACACATCCCAAGGCCAAGGATGCTCTAAAGTGGATGGGCTTCGAAGCGGTCAATGCGATCGTCGAGGTGCTCGACAAAGCCATCGACGACAAAAATGCCAAGGTCCGTGTGGTAGCCTATGATCTCAGTGAACCCGAAATAGTGTCGCGCTTAGAGAAGGTTGGGGATCGTCTGAAAATAATTATTGACGACAGCCAGGATCACGGCGAACCTGGATCTGGCGAAACGCAAGCGGCTGCACGCCTATCTGACTCGGCAGGTGTTGCAAATGTGAAGCGGCAGCATATGTCAAACCTTCAGCACAACAAGACCATCGTGGTCGATGGCCCTAAGGGCCAGATGGTAGTATGTGGATCGACCAATTTCAGCTGGCGCGGGTTTTTTGTGCAATCTAACAACGCCTTGATCCTGCAAGGAGCAAGCGCAACTAAACCATTCTTGGCGGCATTTGAAGACTATTGGTCTCTGACGCCAGCGGCCTTCGGTGAAGCGGCATCTGCAAACTGGAACATCATAAGCCTGCCTGGGATCCAGGCGCGCGTGGCGTTTTCTCCCCATGGGCCCTCAAACGCATTGTTGGAAGCGATCGCTGATGACATCGAAATAAATACTACTTCATCCCTGTTTTTTTCCTTAGCATTTCTCGACAAAACCAAGGGGGCCATTCCGAACGCAATCAAGAAGGTATTACAACGAGACGAGATCTTCGTTTATGGTATCTCAGACAAGAAAGCCGGCGGCCTTGCTCTACAGAAGCCGGACGGCAACGTTTCGCCCGTCTTTTCCGCGGCGCTGACGAAAAACGTTCCGAAGCCATTCTCTGCGGAGCCAACCGGCGGTTTCGGCACCCGCATGCATCACAAATTTGTCGTCATCGACTTTGATAAGCCTACTGCCCGGGTATACCTTGGCTCATACAACTTCTCTCCGCCAGCGGATACCAAGAACGGTGAAAACTTACTTCTCTTCCGCGACCGTCGGATCGCAGTCTCATACCTAGTCGAGGCATTACGCATTTTCGACCATTACCATTTCAGAGTAAAACAGCAAGAAGTTAAGAATGCAAAGAAGGAACTAGTTCTTGCAAAGCCTCCACGAAGTAAGAAGGAAAAGGCCTGGTGGGCAGAGGATTATACAAATGTTAGAAAAATTAAAGACCGAGAACTTTTCGCATAGGGGCTATCGCGATCTGTTAGAAGGTAGATTTGATCTTCAAAGAGTCGTAACTATAGAGCACAAAGACGATCCTGACAGTATTTCAGTATTTCTACACATCAGAAACGATCGATAAGCTAATAGCCATATCAACTTCATCATTTAACCATCCATCTTGCCGCCTTTTTGCCTCAAGCCTTCTCTTTTTGCCTTCAAATTCATACCGGTAATATGAGAGCTCCATGTATGCCAATGACTGATCGAAGTCGTCTGGAAAGTATCCTAATCTGGAAGACAGTTGCCCACGAATCTGAATCCAGTCCTCTAATGCGATTGCTGGTCTTCCATTCCAATGGCTTAAACCCGTTCTGTTATCACTGGAAGGTACATGCGATGTAGGAAGAGGATCCAGTCTATCAAGTTTCTTTTCTAAGTTATTGATTGATCTCTCTAGATTCAATGTTAGCTTATCTCTCCTCCATTGATTTCACTTGCATAATAGCAGGTCCTTCTTTGAACAATGCAAACTTTGCTTCATTGCATTCCATAATCAATTTCAAAGTTAAAAGTTTGGTCTCTTGTTGTGAGATTGTTTATTCCATTAAAGATATCCCAGCCTCTCCTTTTTACTTCTTCAATCCCATCGATTTCTTTATGCTCTCAAAGAGTTCACACAGTTGCTCAATTGAAAATCCGATGTATCTATCGTGGGAAACTCATCGTTAACGTTACTTAAGAATGCCGTTTGTTCAGCAGAAGTAAGAGGACTAAAGGTAGGAAAGATAGGTGGTATCTATAGATGACTATCAGTCGTGGTGATTTAGAAGTTAGGACAGTGAAGTCTAGCCACTTTAATTTTCTGTTGGACTGAATTCAGTCCCAATGAGATAATTGCCTGCTACGATGTGTATATATATCATCTGCTATACGATCGAGTTATGGCAAGAGTTGCGATTAAATGCATTGCAAACGGTCCTAACCTAATAACTGTAGATGGCACTGTCTTTGCTGCTATGTGTAGATGTGGAGCGTCTAATAATAAGCCATATTGTGACGGGACCCACGGCAGGATTGGGTTTAAAGCAGAGCCCACAGAAATAACGGTTTTGGAATAATTATTTAGCCTATCTCTCAC
>JAATVS010000604.1 GCA_014523695.1 Nitrososphaerales archaeon TH5895 | reverse complement strand
TTTTGGATATCGTCCATCTTTGATGTAAATCCACAGATGGGATACGTGGAAGACTGAACTGGACTAGTATTTGGTTGTTGATCTGATACATGTACTTTGTTATGTGGAAGCGTATTTGAGGAGACCCCCTGAGAGCTGTCGTGTGCTATTGATGCAGAAGGGAAATTGAATCCTTTAGCATCAGAATGAGGGAAAGTTGAATCGTGCTTCACGTACCTTGACCTATGCGTTAATGGGTTGCCTGGATTATACTTGCCTGCAATTCGGCCAATCACATAATCGATCATTCGAACTATTTCGCCTGTACCATGATGAAGATCCCGAGTATGTCGGTATGCACTAGATTTCCTCGTAAAGTCCTGTGAACATACTGCACAAACCCATATCTTGCTACCCATTTTAGAAATGATATGGTAAATCGACCTTTAAACCAATCGGTTGAGCGTTACGCTGTGCAGCATTGCATAATAATATTTTACTGTAAGATTTCTATAGTGACGTGTGACCTAAGCATGTTAGAGGTTAACAGCTCTTAATTCTACACAGAAGATATCTAGATTCCAGGTGATCCATTATAGTCGACCTTCCTGACACCGCAACATTCAGAGGTAAGCAGCTGGGCATAGTTAACCGGACGACTTCTTATCTCGATATTCTTGAAGGGTGCACAATTTATTGGGAATTATGAAAAATGAAAAATGAACTACCTTTTCTTATTGTACTGCCCTTAGTTTTGTTGCTGCCAATAATTAATGTTAATTCTTCCGCCTAAACACAGAACATCACGAAAATCGGTTCTGAATTTTCTAACCTAACACATATCATTGAAACCACGCCATTCATTATCAATAAGCTGGAGTAAACAATATAACAATATCAAAAAGGGGTAAATTTTGAAACAATTTGTAGTTATTTTCGCTTTATTCAATATAGAGGATTTGGTCACAAAAAGTTCCTTGATAACTCATTTTTATTCTATGAATCTTATACAATTTGGAAAAGTAGGACGGCCCAGAAATGAACAAGTTCAGAACACCACGGACACTTTGTTACTGTTCAACAACAGCTCATCGAATATTTTTTAAAGAATTATAGTTTAAAAAGTAAGAGCAGACACTTCCAAGCAAAAATGACTCTTTTTACTGGTAAGTCATTGAGACTTAGATATACTTAGCCGACGCTATTTTTGACAGCTTACATATTCCCAACCGACTTAGCCCATTTCAAATGGTTCCAACTTAGCCGTCAAGGTCAAATGATGATTGGGTAGATCGATCGCAAGCCTATTTGACGAGATGAACAAAAGCAAAATGATATGGCAGAGCGCATATTTTCGTACTTCATATCCTATAGAAAAGGAAATGAGGTATTCGACATGGGTTATGCTATATTTATTTAAATAATTAAATCCAATAAGCTGATCCATTGTGGCGAAATGGCAAGAAATATTAGAAATAGATGGAACGAAGTGATATGGGATCCTTATTCTGCTTTTCTCATGAATTGTTATTTCATCATCGTCAAAATTTTCCTATGACCAACCAAAATGGGAGGCCAGGAAGCTGAATATGATCAAGCGCAAGTTTGGCTGGACTAATGTGCAAGTGCCTGTCATCGGGCAAGGCACATGGATGATTGAAGGCGACCAGGGCAGCGAGCGCCTAGCAATTGAAGGCTTGCGCTTGGGACTTGACCTAGGACTGACCCACATCGATACCGCTGAAATGTACGGCAATGGTCATGTAGAGGAAATGGTTGCCGAATCTATCGCTGACAGACGCGAAGAGTTGTTTTTGGTCAGCAAAGTTCTACCTTCTAACGCTTCCTATGAAGGTACTCTGAAGGCCTGTGCACAAAGTTTGAAAAGGCTGAAGACTGACTGGCTCGACCTATACCTGTTACACTGGCCTGGTCCACACCCCATAAAAGAAACTATGCGTGCAATGGAGAAGCTAGTAGCAGAAGGGATGGTGAAGTTCATTGGAGTCAGTAATTTCGATGTGGTAGAACTAAATGAAGCCGAGCGAGCGCTCCAGAACGAGCGAATAGCTTGTGATCAGGTGTTACACCACCTGGGGTATCGCGGTATTGAACGTCGTCTACTACCCTACTGTACTGAGCATGGAATAGCAGTAGTAGGTTACGCCCCATTTGGACACGGTAATTTTCCATCCTCAGAGAGTACTAGGGGACGAGTACTAGTGGAGATCGCTAAGAGATATGATCGTACTCCAGTACAGGTCGCCCTCAACTTTCTCTCTCAACATCCTAACATTTTCACTATTGCAAAGACCAGTCGACCGGAACGTGCCAGAGAGAATAATAATGGGGTAGGCTGGGAGCTGACCCCGGAAGACCTAGCAACTATCGATCGCACCTTTCCAGTACCAGATGAGGATGCATCTCTAGAAATGATTTAGGTGCATACCGAATGCCATCAGATAGTAAACCTGTTAACTCGTTACTTATGGCACATGCGTACTAGAAACTGTATTATTCGCGCAATAAATTCCCCCCGTCGTTTCGAAGCTAGTCTAACCTGTATTGATTTACTGTTGGAAAATGTTGCCAGTCCTATTGCTTCTGGCGAATTTTCCTTCGTATTATCTCTCAATTCAACTGCGATTAAATATGTTTTTACTATCATCACAATAGTAACCACAGTTTGCATGATTTGTTCGATGTATCGTGCTTGTATTCTGTTGGTCCTTTATTCAGTAAATAGTCAAGGTATTCTTCTAATTTGATATAAATCCCTACTAGATATAATCCAGATGATAGAATAGTGTACGAATATGATCGGCAGTATCAACTTCCTGGTACCCTACAAGTCTAAGGCATTAGAGCTGTTGTCACCGTCTTCTTCTCCTTAGTAGCCAGTAAACTCTTCAATTTTTATTCTTTCTTTTGAAATCTGTAGATCTTGTAGTAGAGTTTGCATAGCCTTTATCATACCAGGTGGGCCACACGTATAATAGATTGAATTGCCAAGGTCCTCATTACTAA
>JAATVS010000104.1 GCA_014523695.1 Nitrososphaerales archaeon TH5895 | reverse complement strand
TTTGCCATGAATGTGTTTGTAAGTGAGTTTCGTATATACTTTTTCACCCAATATTGCCTGTTATGACTGTCACTTTTATGGTGTAGAGTTGTAGTAACTTGGTGGGAGATAAGTAATATATACTAATGAAAAGTGTGATGAAGAACGTGAAAAATTGGAAATTCGTAGAAAAAGAAGCTAATTCTAATTGAATACATGAACATATTTCTTTATCAGTAACGACGAGTTTCATATGGCTTGGTTTTTTTGCTGTTTGAAAATAAAATAAAATGAAGCTTATCGCTTCTCTTCAAGTAAAGCAAACTACGCCTTTCTAACTAACTAAAATTAATCGGTTATAATGCGATTCAAACTTATCTTTTTTGATACTGAGATTTAAATATGGAAAATGCGAATACAAACTTGAGTAGAATTGGTATTGGGGTAAGGCCTACAGATCTGTAATCCTCCTCAGTGTTCGATTCCTGACTACTCACTCTCTTTATGCTAATTCACTTATTGCTCTGTCTAGTTTACTAATTTGAGTAATCAGTATAATTTCAAGAAAAATCTGCGATACTAGCCTTCCCATCAGTCTCCATATAACAGCTCAGTTGTAATTCACGAAGCTCTTATACAAGTTAGTATTGTCTACTTGACTAAACGGGTAACCAAATTTGCCAATTTGGCCATTAGGCACGCTCATTATGTCCATATAATTGACACTATGATTGTGACCTAGAAACCAATGAGCAAACTCCGAGTTGGTTTGTTCAATTATTGAAAATGCCGTGCGTCTGAATGAATACAGTGTAATTTTTCGCTGTCGACTTCCTTCTTTGCGTTGAGCCTTACCTACCTTCTCTTGAAAGTATTCAAACTGTCTTAACATTTTGTTGTAAATGGTCATTGGGCTTTTCGCATTATTCTTAATTGAAAATTTCAATGTGTCTTGTTTCAATGTGTTCTTCCGGAATTCCACTAACTTTTTCAGGTGCTCGGTTGCTTCATATGAAATGTACATCTGTACTGCGTTTTGTCTTGCTGTATTCTTTCCTAACTGTTATTCGGGTAGGTGTTACAGTAAAGTCTATGTCCTTCGTCCTAAGGGAACTGGCTTCAATTGTCTTGAATCCTGAGCTTGCTAACACTAATATATAAGTTCGAAGTCTGTCGAACTTGCAGTATTCTAACAATTCTCTAATGTCTGCAAGACTTAATGGTTCTTCTTGGTCAGGATAATATTTTGGCTCTTAACTCTTCGTTTAAACTTGGACTGCATGATATCAATATCTGAAAACTCTAGGAATGATCTAACTGCTGCAATGTATAATTTGACTGATGCTACTGCAATACTTTAGTTGTGAAAGGTAGGAAACAAACTGGTCTAGTAGTTCGTAGACGTCTACATTTCTATCCATCAATGCTGGAATTTTTGTATCGAGAGTTAGGTTTGTATTGTTGATTGCTGATCGGGTTAGACCCCTTTAAGAAATCTTGAAAAATGTGTTAAACCAGTTGATACGTATTCTTGGAATTCCTACTATTTCGAGCAATACTATCAAGAAAAGAATCCACCATTTTCTTACTTGTTGCTGTTTCTAGGACTTGCATTATTAATTTATGGTATACCACATCTATTAAGTGTAATTATTATAATTCCATTTTATGGCACAATAATAAACATTAAAACATAGTTACAAACAATGTGCTTGATATAAGGAAAGAATCCAGTAGAATGATTACCTACGACCAGCATCCAGATTCTTGTTACATAATTCAACCACTTATTTATGAGAAATCCATTGAATTCAGGATGTACCAAAATAATATTGCCGAATCTGCCTATGATAAGAATACACTTGTGGTTCTTCCAACTGCGCTTGGTAAGACGATCGTAGCAATAATGGTAACTGCGAATGCACTTTATAATTATAGACATAAAAGAGTGCTAGTAGTAGCTCCCACCAGACCACTTGTACTTCAACATATGAAATCTTTCTATTCAGTATTAAAAATATCACAAGATAAAATAGCCGAAATTACAGGTAAAACCCCTCCATTACCGAGAACAGCGATATGGAATAATAAAGATATTAGACTTGTATTCGCTACCCCAGAAGTTGTAAGAAATGATTTACAGGATAATGGATTAAGTTTGAATGATTTTAGTTTATTAATTATTGATGAGGCACATAGAGCCGTTAAGGATTATGCATATACCACAATAGCCAAACAGTACATCAATCAGTCAGAACAACCATTGATCTTGGCTATGACTGCTAGCCCTGGTTCTGACACAAAAAGAATACATGATGTATGTAATAATCTATTCATTGAACATATAGAATATAGAACAGAAGAGGATGTAGATGTAAAACCGTATGTCAATCCAATAAACGTTAACTGGCAATGGGTCAGTTTGAGTTCAGAATATAATTACATACGTTCGATTCTCAAAAATATGCTTGATGATAAGCTGAGATGGCTTTTTCAACATGAATTGCTTAGGAAAAGGGGAGGTATTCGATGGATATTTAAACGAGATCTAATTGATGTAGGAGCCGAAATTCGATATAATTTAGAATTGTCTCAAGAGGAAACAAGGGCTTCGCTTTATTTTGCTTTGATGCAACAATCATTAGCACTTACTCTTTTGTACTGTGTTGAGCTTATAGAGAGTCAAGGATCTGCTTCATTAAAAGCCTTTTTGGATAGAATTGAAAACGATAGTAGCCCTTTTGGCCGCAGCATTGCAGAGAGCGGTAGTAAAGCCCATAAATCATTGATAAATGATCCGAGGGTAAAGGAAATCAGGACACTTCTTAGTACTCTAAAATTAGAGCACCCAAAAGTCAAATGTTTAGTAGAGATCTTGAGAGGAAAAATATCCGAGCAACTTGTACAACAACCTCTTGTCCAAATTGATAGCAATAACGATAACGATAACAAGAACTATAAAGATAAGAATTTCAATCATAATAATTCGATTACTAGTACTACCATTTCTACTATGGATAGTAATATGATGATGTCTATTGTCTTTACTCAATACCGTGATACTGCACAGCACATAGTTGACATTCTAAATAGTAATAATATAAAAGCATCAAGGTTTGTTGGCCAAGCAAAAAAAGGAGACGATGTAGGAATGAAACAGGAAGAACAAGCACAAGTATTAGAAGCCTTTAGAAGAGGTAAGTTCTCCGTACTAGTAGCAACTTCAATAGCTGAAGAAGGCCTTGATATTCCTGAAGTAGATCTTGTTATATTTTATGAGCCTATACCTAGTGAAATTAGGTATATTCAGAGAAGAGGAAGGACTGGAAGGCGATCCTCTGGTTCAGTAATTATTCTTGCAGCCAAAGACACTATAGACGAACGTCATCTTAATGCCAGCAAGAGACGTATAGAAAAGATGAATCAAACTTTGAGTACTATTAATTCTCTCCTTAAATCCATGAAACGAACTGCTTCATCCACTCCGATTCTGGATCTTATGACAAATGAGGAGATATCAGCTATAGAAGTTAGTAGAGCAAAATCGGAAGTAAGGATGGAAAAAGATTTAGAAATACATGTGACCTCTACACTCACTAAAGGGGTACCTAAAGGGACATTATTATTAGACAGAGACTATACGGTACAATTTGTAAGGGATGTCAATAATGCTGCTAGAAAGATTCATTCATTGCTAGTAAAAAAAGGACGGTCCGGAGAGGATGTCGATATCATTAGAGATATCTTGGGTTTTGATAATAACATACTGGTTGAAGCGTTGAAGAAACTGGAGAAACTGAAAAGGATACAATGGTTGGACGATGCAACAATAGCACTCTCGGACAATCTGAGACGTATGCCTGGAGAAGTACATAATATATACATTGAAAATATTCTATCTGGAATTACATTGGTTACGATAGATGGAAAATGGCATGCTAGATTAAATCACTATGATTATGATGGACCAAGACATCTTCTCAAGAAGGGGATGGAGTTTAAAGCGGTATCAGAATTGTATCATGACGGAAAGACATTTTGTGTGAGGATAAAACAAATAGAGTAAAGGTTATCGTTTACTATGACAATATGGATGCTATGGAAGACAAAGCTAATATCAATTTTCAGCAATGATATAGTTATATAATATATTTTAGAACCAGACACTTTAACTGAAAATGTTTTAAGTATTTAACTGGGCACAGAGATTATGGGACTTAAGATAGAATATCTGCATAGCAACTAATACTCTTCGACATTACGAAATCTGTATTCTATGTACTCAGATAGAAATTATTGGTTTTATCTTACGGTTATTATGATAATAACAGTCACCCATTTTGTATATAATTTGACCAAGAAAAAATTCTTTCTACTCCATGACAAATCCTACAACTTCCAGATTGCTTTATGATCATCGTTCATGTTATATACTGGGTATGCATAGTTGGACAGCTACAAAAATATGTTACTTGCTTTAAGAGAAGTTAAGAATTATTTATTGCATTTGAACATAATGAATCATAAGCTGGTAAGTAAAATGTTACTGTCAGTTATGATATTTATTGATGTTAATTGATGTTAATCCAGTATTTTTGTTATTGTAATTGTATATCTAGATCTGACTTCGGTTTATCTCTAATATATTCTAAATATCTTAGAATTATCAGTCAAGTGACTTCATATCAACAACGAATCGGTACCGAACGTCACTATTAACAATCCGTGGATAAGCCTCATTGACCTCTTGAATTGGGATAAGTTCGATGTCGCTGGAAATATCATATTTACTACAGAAATCAAGCATCTCCTGAGTCTCTTTTAATCCACCTATACCTGAGCCTGCAAGACTGCGACGAGCATTGATGAGTGGAGATGTATTAAGTGATGTTTCTTTCTCTGGAAGTCCAACTACGACCATAGTCCCGTCGAGGGTTAGCAAATTAAGGTAATGATTCCAATCAATTTCCACTGAAAGTGTGTTTAAGATCAGATTAAAATATCCTTTAAGTTCATCAAAACTTTTCTGATCGGTTGATGATGAGGTAGAGGCAGCATAGAATTTATCCGCTCCCATCTTCTTGGCTTCGTCTTGCTTTCTTTTAGAGTGACTAATCACGCTGACTTCTGTGTCTAATGCATGTGCGATCTTGACTCCCATGTGACCTAATCCACCGAGACCAACTACGCCAACCTTCTTTCCAGGACCCGCTTTCCAATGAATGAGAGGAGAATACATGGTAATACCGGCGCAGAGAAGCGGCGCTGCACGATCCATTGGGAGATTATCAGGAATACGAAGGACATAGTTTTCATCGACTACGATTTTATTCGAATAGCCTCCTTGAGTTCGAGTTTGTCCATCTCTTTCGATTCCATTGTAAGTCATGGTAGGTCCTTCTATACAGTACTGTTCTAAACCGTTGATGCAAGGATTGCACTTACGACAGGAATCAACCAAACAACCGACGCCCACTCTGTCACCCAATTTATAGCGTGATACGTTCGCGCCCACTTTCGCCACTATGCCTACTATTTCATGTCCTGGAACCATAGGAAATATTGATCCTCCCCATTCATCATTCACTTGATGTACATCTGTATGACAGATCCCACAATAGTGAATGTCCACTACAACATCATGATTGCGTGGATCCCTTCTTTCAAAAGGGTATTGACTAAGAAGTGCTTTTGCTTGCTGAGCCGCATATCCATATACAGGGATCATTTTTTTAACTAGATCATGTAAGCCAGTTAAGAACTTAATCTACTGGAATAAAGACATTCACCAAATCTGTGAATGATTTTAGTTGATCGGTCTGTTAGAAGTCCATTCATGGATTTTTTGATATCACTCACAATTCTATTTATGATTATGGTTATGCTTTGATATAATTCACATAAGTCGAGATGCTAAATTTGGGATGACAATATCACTGAAGTACGCTAAATTGATGCCCAACAAGGTCCCGAGCACTCGTTCGTTGAAACGGTATTCAACGTTATCTGTCATTACGTCATTATAGATCAAAGACGCCGGTATTAAAGCCACGAACGGAGATCAGTAGCATTCTCCAGTCCTGTCCCAGGTTATTGATATAACATCATTACTTCATTTTCTCGTGTAATTTAGGTAACTTCTTGTTAAATTTACAAAATCAGACATTAGTAACTACATGTCTTCATTCTGTGTCAAATCAGAGAATCTGATATATCACAGAAGAGAATTTTTCAAACGTCTTATCTCTGTATCAACAGATTCTACCAGAACTGACTGCATTAGAATGACGAGGTACCCAAAAAATATGGATCTTTTCTGTAACCGCAACCTTTGCTATTCCCACTTGCTAACCTAGAAATACTATGATGTTTAAAAGTTTAAAACTCTAAACCTCTAAAGGACAGATACTATTGAGTAATTCTTTCTTTTACCTTTTTAATATGTGAACATTCTGTTTGCTTAATTGCAAACCATTTACATGTACAAAGATATCGTTGCTTTCTAATGCTAAAATAGACATTATAAGTTTGGTGCTGTTTTGTATTTGATTTAACTATATAGCCTCCTTCCTCAGTATCTTCTGCTACGGGGTCTTCTGCCACAGCTACCAGTTATTTCACTATCCCATATAAAATATTTTTCAGGTGGTCAAGCGCAGGCAGATGTATGCGACTATGAAGATAGATTATACCAGATTATTCTGTCATGCTGGGATCTTTCCCCCTCATGGTATGATCTAGACCTCTTCGTTTAGTTACACCTGAAGCATGAGACAATGTGATTTGAGGGTATGAAAATACTTAGCCTATACTTTCCCAATAGACGGCTCTATAGTATTCACCCTCCCCCAGGGATTTTGGATCTGTATTACAAAACTATGAAGCAATAGATAGGTTCTCTGATTCAATTATAGCGGAAACAAATGCAGCTCATAATGATCAGGTACATAATTTGGGACAAGGTCCAGATGTTGTACAAAGGTACCAAAATTACCTAGAAAATTATGCTGAAAAGACTTGAAACAAGAAATCGTCCTACGTTTGTAATGTTCTTATGCTGTAAGAACTAGTTTTCCAGTTGTATTGCAACTCTTACTATGCCACCATAGTTTTTTATTATGGAAGATATCGTATTAAGCAGAATAGAGTACTATTTCATTACTTTTGTGAATTTATTATTTCAACTGTAGCATGAGTAGAATTAACTATATCGATAATACATATACAGTACTTTAGTGTATAATTTATGAAGCAAATTTGATCACTCTCAGTTTCAGTTGTAATTCGGTTAAAAGTCATTAAATTATTTATACAATTATCTATGATACTATGCTATACACAAGACTTCCGTATTTCATTTACTTTCATGCAGTAACAATTTTGAAAAAATGTGATAATAAATGATATTTTTGTGTATGTCCAATCCATCTTAAGCCTAATTGTTGTAATTATATTAAATCAGGTTGATCCGTATAGATCGTTTGCTGCCTTTTCACCAATACGGTGGCATGAATCAGAGTAAGGATATTATGACTAGTATGTATAGATGGGGATATTTCTAAACATTTTTTACCATATCCAGAACGATCAACAAATTTCATCTTTGCTTATATTACTACATTTTGAATCAAATACATTCTTATATGTTATAGTTTCACAGGAACATATGGAGAATGAGGCAACAGCTGTCATTAATTTCAGATTGACTCAAACAGGCACATCTACTAATGACGCGAAAGAGAGAGATTTTAGGGAACGCTATACGATCGAATTAAGAAAGAAAAGGCAATGCGGTATAAATAGTTATTATGGAGTTGATGAATTACTCGAGGAAAGGAAACAAGTAAACCAGCAACAGATGAAGACTCCCGGCAGAAGGGGTGAAGTGATAAAACATGAAGAAATTAATAATGAGATGTCAAGGCGTTTACTGAGCCGAGGATAACTTTACTCCTATTTTAATGGAATTTAGCTGTGGCAACCTATAGATTCTAGAGACATCAAATATTCTGGCTTGACTACCTGATATGGATAGTTACGTAAGATAGGTTCACATCAAAAACGATATGTGTCTTACACTTGTAAAGGAATAAGAAGATTGACTTCTTGATAGGCTACTTGCAAAGTTTAATAGATATTGACATAGCAGCAATTGACTAGAGTATCCTCAGTGAAGAATTTATCTATTTTGCAGATATTCGGGCAGCTTTAGAATGTAGTTTTTCGTGCATTTATTTGATTGTACTACTGTTAGTTTGGATAACAAGTCGTTCGTCTTGAAGATGTGCAAAAAGAAAGACGTAATAATGACCTCACCATCTTATATATTACGAATAAGAAAGGAATTTGCAAAAACTGTGGTGACGATATTGGTGATGACGGCGATTCTGATATATTTTGTTCGGAACAATGCGGAGTAGAATATCAAATGGAACATGACAGAAAATAACGACATGTTTATTATATTAGTCTATCCAATATTTATTCCTGTTTGTTATAGGCGTACAGGTCTAAGGCTACAAATAATGGAGAACAAAGGTCTTTAATTTTTTGATACTATAAACCCCCTTTGAAGTAAATGAGTAGCTCAATTATAAATATGAGTAGCTATTCTATGCTTTTGGTTTATTTCTTTTACGTCTCTGAGCTTTTGCATACTTTTTGCTTTCTGATCTCTGGTCTGTATATGCCTTGGTTTTAGTTCCTTGTCGATGAACCATTATTTGAATCGGTAAGACTAGAGATATATCTGTGTCGCTATAGCTATGCCGATATAGCTAATCATACTTGTTGAATGAGATCTGATACCTCATCTACCCAAGTTTCTTGTGTTCAATGAAAATAGGACTTCGGGTCATACTTACTATGATTCATATGTATACCACATAACGTTATAATACAACAATATTCCGTAATACGCATATATAATGAATCATTGCAAGCCTATCATAAAAACTATAACAATCTCAGAGTTATATCGATGCCTATATTTCAGCTGCTTAGCTATATTTTCTTCTAGGAGATAGATGTCTTCAAGACTATTGCTTAGATTTTGTAGGTTTGAACTAGTATTAATACTATTTTTTCATCGTCATTGCAGACGTTCTTTTTAAATCTCTATGAGAAGTCGTGCAATAACCACAAAAATCTTGAATATTGCCTTTAGTATGACACATACACTCACATCTATTACCTATCGAAAAATTATTCCTTCGTTTCAATTATTATAATCTATGTACAGTCCGTACGACCTATTATAATAGCATTACTATATCACAGTAATATAAATCTGTTAAATAATACTAACAAACTTAAGTTGGATCCTTAAATCTAGTTACAATCATTAGTCGACAAGTAATAACACCTATAGGGATCTGCTTTTAGATAAGTAATTTAGTATCCGCATCATGATAAAACTTGGGCTACGATCCATACACTTAAGTAGTTAGCCATCCTAATATATATGATGAAAAAGGAAGAAGTCGCATTGTATGCCGTTATAACGACAGAAGAGATGTTTGTTAACGTCTGATATTGTTTCTAATGATAGTGAACGAATAGCTTCAATATGGATGAAATTTGCCAGGATAATTGACAGTTGCTTCAGATTTACAAATTAGCTTTAGATTTCTAATTGTCAGAAACTTTGTAACTAATTTAGTAAAAATACTTTCACTTAATACAGGCGATGTCAGAACACAATTATTCATTTTAACATATATGGTGGTTTGACCATAAAATACAGTATGTTGTATGATAATCTTTTTTAACACAAAACAGTTTTCCACTAAAGCAATAGCATGTCGATCATATGGAAAAAATAGTTTCTAAAATTTGTAACAAGCCTTTCTCAAAATGCTACCGCTTGGGAAAAGAAGATCTATAAGTTATGGTAAAATAGCTAATATTTGCAGACAAATAAACTACGATATGAAGCAGTTGTATATGAAATAACGAACGTCAGTGTGAATTTCAGTGTGAATTGGAACGGGCTGCAAGTTATGGTGTTAATTCGACAATCTGTCTATCCATATCTATCTAGTTATTTCAATTTCAATTTATTCCGTTTGTAACTAGTACCGAGTAGCAACCAAATCTCCTTCTGCCCCAACCTGTACCGTACTTGCTACTACTACTGGGTTCTACCACCCCTCGCATACTGCCTCTGACTCTCCTTACTGTTGTAGCTAGGTCCTCTGCTTCTGTAGCCAGAATAGTTATTGGAATAAGCGTTGTTTCTGTATCCGTTACTGTAGTCGGTATTATTATATCTTCTATAATTGTTACCACCGTGTCTTTGGCGATAATCCCTATGTACATACTGTGGAGTTACAGGGATTTCAATTCCCATCTCTTCATTTAGTTTATGAATAGGTTTTTCGGTCGTCTTGAGGATTCTTCCAAAGTCATCAACTCTATCCTGAGAAACCAAAGAGATAGCCTTTCCCGCTCCACCAGCTCTTGCTGTCCTTCCTATTCGATGAAAATAGATTAGCGGGTCTGCAGGTATGTCATAGTTTATCACATGACCTACAGCAGGCACATCAATTCCTCTTGCAGCAATATCAGTGGCCACAAGGATGTCTTCAAATCCTTTTCTGAATTTGTACATTGCACTATCTCTTTGTGCTTGGGATAAATCGCCGTGCATTGTAATTGCTTTGAATCCCTCTTGTTTTAACTCGGAAGCAAGCCTATGGGTTCTTTGCTTTGTAGCGGCAAAAACTATAGTCTGTCGCTCATTTTTGTTTCTGATAAAATTGCATAGATGCTTGAATTTTTCTTTTTCGTGAACGACGAGGTAAGATTGATCTATAGTGTCAAGACTCAATTCTTTTTCGTTGAGTCTTATCTCTTTTGGATCAACCATGTATTCTTGTGCAAGTCTCAAAACCTCTCGGGGCATAGTAGCTGAAAACAAACATGTTTGCCTGTCTTTTCTCATATAGGATAAAATATACTTGATATCGTCGACAAAACCCATGTCAAGCATTCTATCTGCTTCGTCAAGTACCACAAACTTTACTTCCTCGAGTCTAATTGAACCACGCTTGATATGGTCTATCAATCTGCCGGGTGTTGCTATCACTATCTGAACACCTTTCCTTAGCTGATTATACTGGATACCAATACTTTGGCCTCCGTATATAGATACAGCTCTGATGCCCGTATACCTTGCAAACTTTTCAATTTCAGCAGTAACTTGTACTGTTAGCTCCCGTGTTGGAGTGAGTATCACTACTTGTACTGGACCTCTACGTTTTATTTTGGTCAATATAGGCAGCGCAAAAGCTGCCGTTTTTCCAGTACCTGTATGCGCTTGTCCTATAACATCTATACCTCTTAAAATAAACGGTATTGCTTCCTGTTGGATAGGAAAAGGAGCTTCAAATCTATTTTCTTTGAGTGCTTTAATAATTTCAGCACTCAGTCCTAACTCTTCAAATCTTGTTGTCAATCTTTTATTTTTCACTTTTCATTACAAAAGAACGGAAAATGCGTAAAGTAATTTTTTATCTACTTGTCGAATTGCCGTGAATCTTTTGCTTAAATTAATACGAGAATTACGCAGATATAACCTTTCTTATTGTACCACTTTTGGTTAATATAACTAATTAGTGCATTTCCCATACTACACTAGATGGGCCTGAAGGTGCACTTCCCGTTATGGAAGGAAAATCAGTCTTATTCAAGATCTTAGGCGGCATAAATGCATTTGAGTTATACATTACAACAAAATGAAAGGAGGAAATAATTAGATTTTGTTAAGGCGATCGAACCTGTCTTTGGAGCTATAAATATTGAAGATATAGAGTCACCAAAGGTATTTGACATCATAAAAAGACTTCTAAATGAACTCTCCATTCCAGTTTTTCACGATGATCAGCATGGTACTGCTGTAATCACTCTGGCAGCATTGATAAACTTTAAAATTATTGAGCAGAAAAATAGACAGTATAAAGGTAATTATCTCAGGAAGGCTCTGCTGGCTACGGTATCAAAAGGCTGGATGCAAGGATATTATTGTAAATGATAGCAAAGGGGTAATATGTGAAGGAAGAGAAGATCTGAAAGACTATGATGGTGAGGGTAAAGACGCAGAAGACGATACCAACAGCGGTAATACGTCCAACTATGAAATATCAAGAAAAAGCAAACCAGATCCTGAAATACTCCCCCCTCGATGTACTGAAAGCCGGCACGAGAATTGCAGCTAGTGGTCGGTCTGATTTTCCCAACCAGATTAACAATGCTGTAGTATTCCCCTCAGTTCTCAGAGCATTACTTGATACGAGAGTAAAAGGTTTGGATGAAGATATGTTGGTCGCTGCTTCATGTGCTATTGCCTCTCTAGTTGAGCGACCCCATTTGAATGAGGAATATATAATTCCTAAGGTAAATGATCCCAGAATTCTTCCGATTGTAATAAGAACATTGAAAGATGCAATTAAGAGTCATATCAATAATTATAATAATGGTATGGTTTTACAGAAGACCTAAGAAAGTATTGCATATAAAATGGTTTACAAAACGTAAAACCATCAACAGGTCCTAAACTTTTCAATTTAGAGTTCAATGTGTATATGTACATATATACCACGTAACACAATCCATGCATACACATTAAATGAGCGAATATGAGAATTTAAGAACTGCTGATATTATTGCTGAAGCGTTAATTGATTGGAACGTAAATGTTATTTTTGGATTACCTGGTGATGGTATCAACGGTTTTATCGAAGCATTAAGGCAAAGACAAAATAAAATCAAATTCATACTGGTAAGACACGAAGAATCAGCGGCATTTATGGCCTGTGCGTATGCAAAGTATACCGGAAAACTAGGTGCATGTGTTGCTACTTCAGGTCCTGGCGCAATACATCTCTTAAATGGATTGTATGATGCCAAAGCTGATAATACTCCTGTTATTGCTATCACTGGAACAACTTACTCTGATTTGATGAATTCTAGCTACCAGCAAGATGTTAATCTGCTACAGCTATACTCAGATGTTGCAGTTTACAATGCTATTATAAACAATCCCGAACAGACCGAGATGGCTGTCGATATTGCATGCAGAAGTGCAATGTCGCAGAGAGGAGTAAGCCATTTAACAATTCCTATAGATGTTCAAGAAATGAGATTGAAAGGAAGATATTCCAGGCACAAAGTTGGTGGGCATACATCTGATGTCAGTATTCCTAAGTTTACATCAGATCCAAAATTGATAGAGAAGGCTGCAAATATTTTGAATTCAGGAGAGAGAGTGGTAGTATTGGTAGGACAGGGAGCACTGGGTGCTGGAGATGAAGTAATAGCTGTTGCAGAACGGTTAGGTGCCCCTGTAGTCAAAGCTTTATTGGGTAAAGCGGTAATTCCAGATATTCATCCAGTAAGTATTGGAGGGCTAGGACTTTTGGGAACCGACCCAGCTAGCGATGCCATGAACGAAGCTGATACATTACTTATGATTGGAACATCATTTCCTTACATAGATTATCTGCCAAAACCGGGTCGGGCAAAAGGTATTCAAATTGATATAAAGGCAGAAAAGATTGGTTTACGGTATCCTGTAGAAGTTGGCTTAGTAGGCGATTCCAGGCTCATTCTAGCTGCGCTACATCCTCTTTTATGGCAGAAAAGAAACCTGGACTTTTTGAGATCTAAACAACAAGCAATGAAAAATTGGATTGATTTACTAAAGGAACGAAGTACTAGAACTGACAAACCAATTAAACCACAGGTTATTGCTGCTGCTGTATCTGCTGAATTGAAAGATGATGCCATAATATCTGTAGATAGCGGAACGATTACAAGTTGGGCAGCTCGTTATATTAATATCAGAAAGGGTATGAAATTCTCGCTTTCTGGTACCCTTGCAAGTATGGCATGTGGATTACCTTATGCAATAGCAGCACAGATTGCATTTCCAGAAAGGCAGTCAGTAGCTTTTGTTGGGGATGGCGGGTTTACGATGCTTATGGGCGAATTTGCAACAGCCGTTCAATATGATTTGCCAATAAAGATCGTCATAATAAAAAATGACATACTAGGAATGATTCGATGGGAGCAGATGGCTTTCCTTGGAAACCCTGAATTTGGCGTAGAATTTACGCCAATTGATTACACAAGCTTTGCTGAAGCTTGTGGAGGTAAAGGATATTCTATTAAGGAGCCTAATGAGGTAGATTCAATTATGCATGAAGCCATGTCAGATAAAAAACCAGCGATAATTGAAGCATACGTAGATCCATTCGATCCTCCTATGCCTCCAAAAGTAGAAATGGAATTTGTTAGAAAATTGGCTGAATCGTTTACGAAAGGACAACCATATGCTAAGAGAATTGGTTTGACTTTGTTTAGAAACCAGGTCCACGAGAGATTGAAAGATTTTCATCACCATCAAATAGACCATCATGACCATCACCAGCAAGAGTGAGCGTACATTGTGTATCGCCATAAAGCAGAATATTGGAAAATACTCCTGTTGTAGACAGATATTTGTTATATCTCGGAATTGATCATAAGCAAAAGCAATCTGGGCCAGAGTCAGAAGTTTTTCTTGTCGTCAGCACATTCCGGACAATTGTAATATATTCATATAAGCGAACAGACTTGATATTGAGTTATATTACCTGTGTTAGGATCCAGTTTTGCAGCCATATCCTGATATATGAATTACGGCAGACTAACAACATGGTACTAATCATAGTATCAATTGCAACGGCCCTCTAGCAGTAACTACACCTGTCTAAATATATCCTCTTCCCCCATTTATTTTGTTTAATTATCTTCTTGATATTTCGGCAAGTCATTGTTGAATCATCTAACTATTCGAATTCACGATGGTGTTTTGGTTTGATATGTGCTTTAAGTAAATCTGCCAACGGTCCTTTGATTTCTTTCACATTCTGTTTAAGTAATACCATTTCTTTACCATCCTTCCTGCAATAGATGTTCACATTCCATTCCTTTTCATTCATCTTTGGAAAATCAGACCGGTAATGAGCTCCTCTACTCTCTTGGCGCATCAAGGCACATCTTATTATTGCTTCACAAATAACCAACGACGACTTTACCTCCCAGGTTAGAACAACATTTTCACAGTTATCATCCTCAATTTTGAATTCTTTAAAAGTACTGCGTTTGGAATAAAACTCCTTCTTCAATTCCAAAATTCTTTTCAATCCATTTTTCAGCTTTGTCTCGTCTCTTATTATTCCTGCATTCTGTTTCATTAATTCTTGTATCTCATTGCGAAACTTTGCAGGTTCCTTAACCTCAAAAATTCTATCTTCAAACTCCTCTTGATTATTAACTTTCAATCGTAACAGAGATGGTGTTCCGGTTTTGCTTTTTTCTCGTACTTCCATTGCTAATCTCCCTGCTTCATCTCCTGCAATTTTCCCGAAAACTACTGTGTCTAGTAGGCTATTACCACCTAAACGATTAGCACCATGAATCTGACTTATTACTTCTCCAACGGCAAATAATCCACTAATTTTGGTTTTGCACCTTATATCTACTACTACTCCGCCCATCGAATAATGTGCAGTCGGTCCGACTTCCATTTTCTCTTTGGATATGTCGATTCCATCAATCTTTTTAAACTGTTCATACATAGTTGGCAGCCTGTCTAAGATTTTTTCCCTTGATAAATGAGTTACATCTAGCCAAACTCCACCATGTTCCGTGCCTCTGCCATTTACTATTTCATTATAATTTGCACGCGCCACTATGTCGCGTGGACCTAGCTCCATTCGCTCAGGGTAATAATTTTTCATGAACCTTTCACCCTTTGAATTTAGCAGTATCCCTCCTTCGCCACGTATTGCTTCAGTAGCTAGAGTACCCAATGCTTTCTCTGGCCAAACCATTCCGGTAGGATGAAACTGGACCATCTCCATATCTACCAAATCTACACCTGCTTCGTATGCCAGAGCCACACCTTCTCCATAGTTTTCAAAAATTCTAGAACTGCTGACTGAGTAGACTCGGGTATATCCACCAGTAGCAAGTATTAGTGAGCTGCATTCGAATATCAGAATTTCTTTTCTTTCAATATTTATGCCAAGTGCCCCTTTGACTTCATCCCGTTCTGTCTCTTCTCCTGCCGATTCTTCTCTATTTACGTCAGATGATTTTAATAATTTTGTAATGTAAACATTGTCTATAATTTCGATTCCCCGCTGATCAACTTGGTCCATCAAAACACGAATTATTTCTTCACCGGTCCAATCTTCGTAAAATACAGTCCTTCTATAAGTATGTGCGCCAAAGAAGCGCTGTGTTAATCTACCATCTTCCTCTCTATGAAATCTGGCACCCCAATTGACTAATTTATTCACAGCACCAGATGCACTTTTGCAAAGTATCTCAACTCTCTCATAGTCTGCAAGCAATTCTCCTTCTCTTAGAGTATCAGCTGCATGCATCATCCAGTTATCTTCTGGATCCATAGTACCAAGAGCTGCGTTTATACCTCCTCTTGCGAGTACGGTGTGAGGATCTCCTTTTCTACTCTTACTAATTATGAGAACATGAGCACCGGTATCATGAGCTTCTATCGCAGCTCGAAGACCGGCAGAGCCGCCACCTATAATTAGAACATCACAGGAATGCAATGATGGATTTTTCTTCTTTTCAACCATTCATATATTTCAGATAAGTAATATTTAACAAATTGGAGATGACTGCCTTGTTTGCACTACGTGTAGGTGTTTGCAATCTAACGCACGCAAAAAAGTGGGGTTAGAACTAGACTTATCCGCTCGTGCATTCAGATTTAGACATTTAAGTAGAGGAAACCTCAGTCATATACAAGGTACCTATATACTTAGGCATATTCATGGTTGCAATACACCGTAACAAGAACCAAAAAATGCTTAAGTGTATGACTGTTACTACAAAAATATGCATTTCGATCGAAGAACAAAGGCCTTGCTAACTGCTGCGGCTATTCTTACATTGGCTGCTGCTTTGATAGTTTTAATGATATAAGTTACTAAAGCTATAGTTGGAAGAGAACGCTGGTGTACCCCTTCAGTATGCCTATCCACTAGTACCCCGCATGATGGATCCTATTACCTACTTTAGATTATGATTAGAAAGAATCTTCGTGTTTTCAATGATACAATAACGAGATAGATAGATATGCATCATAATAATAAAAGCTATGACACAATAGGCTTAAAATACGATTGAATTAGGTAGGACGACCCCACTTACACTCTACAATTTTGGTCGTCCTATCCCTACTTTTTATGATAATACAATGAAATTTTCTCTTATTCCCCTATTATCTGAAGTATCACCTTACGTTCTCTTTTACTAATATCCATTTCTAGAAAGACTATCTGTTGCCAAGTCCCTAACAGGAAAGTACCATCCTTGAATGGAATAGTCAGGCTTGGACCAATCAAAGATGCTCGAACATGTGAGTGTCCATTACCATCATGCCACATATTCTCATGCTGATATTCCATGTCTCTTGGTATTATTCTAGATAACATTTGAGGGAAATC
>JAATVS010000603.1 GCA_014523695.1 Nitrososphaerales archaeon TH5895 | reverse complement strand
GTTTGATGTATTGTCTATAGTAATGTTTAAACTGCGGTGTTATATCCTCAGCTTTCATGCCATGTACTTTTATTAGATGCTCTGTACCATTTCTCCAAAGCTCTTCTTCCGTTTCTCCTTCAACTACATAATCGCAGCCAACCACTCCTGCGCCTGTGTCACGGCATCCTAATGATAACATATTCTGCTGTGTTTATCATCATCATCATATATTTTCTTTTTCAAGGAGAAAGAGGTGAGAATAGTAAAGTGGTACCAAGATATAGAGATAGTCTAATTAGCAGCGGCATGATTCTATAGACTGAAACATTTTTTTAGGTAGTCGACCCCTCTTGCGGGTGATGAGCCCCTTTACCTACGGGAATCTAACCCCCTTGGGCCCAGTGTAATATTACCTCTCAAATAGGATTCTCTGACCAAAAAGAGAGAGAGCATAATAAATTGAGCAAGTCACATTTAGACTAGTTTTAATCTGCCTCTGGATTTATTCGCGTTGCAGGTTTAGATGAGGAAGCCGCCACTATTACTTCTCTTTTACTCATTAATCAATCGCAGTGAATCTCAGATTTTTGGTTATTGTAATCGAGAAGAAAAGGAATTGCGAGATCTATCATTTCTTGTGGTGAAAAATCGCTATAATGGCAACCACATAATATCACCAGGCCTATTTGCGTGCTGGGATTAAACCCTATTATGCTGGTATATCCGTCTATCGAACCAGTATGCCAAATAACCTCTTTTCCAAAATCCGTTGTTACTGTCCACCCTAAACCTATGTAGTCTTTAAGCGATTTATAATTAGTAGATTGTCCAAATGAATGTCTTATTAGGTGGGTTTCCTGCATTGCGTCATTAATTTTAGTTTTTATTAATCCCATGTTTGCTGACAGATACTTTAGCATATCATTGGTTGTGGAGTACATTGCGCCCGCCGACTGAATTGTTTCCGGTATAAACTCCAGATTGACTTCTTTGCCTGCGATATGGCCTGTAGCAAATCTGGATTTGATATCATCAGGAACTGATATTCCTGATGCGTTCATACGCATAGCCGTACTATCCATGGCAAGAACATTAAGAATTCTATCCTTTACTAGCTGTTCACATGAAACACCTGTCCTTAGAGATAAAATATGACCCAAAAGACCCATTCCTATGTCAGAGTAATTTGCTTTAGTCCCGGGTTCGCTTGATAGAGTTGTATTTGAAATAAAGTCATAGACCTGTTGAGTGGTGTAACTGTGGTTTCTAATCCAGCCCACTGGGAAATCAGGCAAACCTGAAGTGTGAGTTGCCAAATCCTCAAGTGTTATTTTGTGTCCATCATATGAGGGTACCGTTACATTTCCGGTTGGAAGATATTTTTCTATGGGATCATCTAGACTGACCAAGCCTTGCTTTACCATGTCTGCCAAAATAATTGTTACAAATGTTTTTGCTATGGATGCTATGTCAAAAACAGTATCCCCATCAACCTGCGTATTGTTTGAACTTGAAATGTTTCCGAACCCAGAAACCTGAGTACCATTTGTAGTTACAATGCCCACAACGATGGGGATACCGGAATTGGTCATAGCAACATTGTTGGATAATTTGCTTGATGATTGGTTAAATACTATTTCCTTGGACTGTTCCAACAGTCCATTTGATATTTCATTCTTAGGGGGATTGGAACTATTTGTAATGGAGGTCAGCTGCAGACTGTAAGCCAATTGAAAATTATTTTAAAAAAAAGGGCTAGGACCAAAGTTGACAAAAATATACCTAAAGATAGTTTTCTGCAAATCAAATAGCCTGACATCTCTTTCTTCATATAAATGCGTTTATCATTTTGTTCGTTAAGAAATATGTTATCTTCAATAAGTGTATGGGTTATAAAATCGATAAGCCAAAGGTCCAATTATATCAATGATTCCTGTAAAGCGGTGGCGTTGACAGCGGAAGATGAACTACAAGCTTTCTAGATTCAATGAGAGGCTTGCCAAATGTCTCTTTCATATTCCTTGATGAGGCAGACTTCTTTCCTCCAGGACAGCAGCAGGATGCTAAAGATGTTTCCGAGAGATATATCGCAAAGTCAAATCCATGGATTGTAATGGTTAGTACACCAAATGCTCCAGATGGTCTGTTTGAGAGGATAGAAAAAGAACCCGAAGATAAATGCCTGTACAAGCGTCTGTACTTTGATTATACCTATGGACTTGACAGGATATACACACGAGAAGAAATTGAAAAGACCAAGACTTCCCCGTCATTTGAAAGAGAGTACAATCTGAAATATCTTGGACTCATAGGAAACGTATTTCATACAACATATATTGATGCGGCAATCCAGAGAGGCAAGGAATATGATCCGGATACTCCTGTGAAAATGTGTGGTAAATCTCTTGGCATCGATCCTGCTTTTGGTTCGAGCAACTTTGGCATAGTTGGAACTCAGGGTGTAAATCAGTAGATACAGGTGATATTTGCAGAGGAATTTGAAAGACCTGATCTCAATGAAATGCTTTGGCTTGTCGCGAAACTTATGCAGCAATATGGTTATGTCAGAAAGTTTATCCTATTAATTTTGCCTCCAAACATAAAGAGATGTTAGGACACGCAAAGCTGCTGTTGGAGAGAGGATATATTGCAATAAATCCTAGATTTCACAAATTAGTAACGTCACTAAGAACAGCAGTCGATAACGAAGGTAGTCTGGACAAACAACTTACATCGTATTCAGACATACTCGATGCATTCAGAATGTCCTTGCAAAATTATTACTTTAAAGAAGAGAGATAATAGATCTTCCTACTCCTATAACTATTAGACGTGTAGGAGTCGACAGAAACTAAGAAGGTAGAATAAGAGACCCAAAATATGTTTTCCATGGGTCGGTCTTTCGTACGCACTCACGATATCGTTTTCATCCCTCTTTATATAAAAGATCTTTCAATGCCTGATTAATCTAACTCTGGTTAGGGATGGTATCGGTCAGGGCATTCATCATGTTCAGGAACACAAGTAGGTGCTGGTTTTGGTGCCGGAATGGTAGGTAGGTTCCAGTTTGCTGAATAATAAATATTATCTACGCATAATTTATCGGCTTTTGCCAGAGGAAGAGTTAGAACCTGTATCTGTACTTATTGAAGTCATATTACCTGCACTTGGAGTAACGAAGGAATGTGATAGACCTGAATGAGCCTCAAGCCATGCATAAAGATCTGCTAGAACATACTGTTGAATAGGCCCATCACTAGTTTGCCATTGAGACGATGGATAAAATACATGCCCTAAGTTAGGGTAAGTTATTAGCGAATGGTCAGGATGATTTATGTCAGTCAGTCTTTGTTGCAAGAGAAAGGCTTGTTGAACTGGAGTCTGAGAATCATTTTCACCATTGAGCATCAGTATACCTGTAGATTTAGAGACGTTACCAATCACACTCAGAGTTGGTATTAGGTTGGAATGCGATCTGAACCAATTAGGACATTCGATTGAATTACATTTGAGTAAATTGGAGGATGTAATATTTTCGTATCCCCTCATCAGTACAGGCTTAAGTTGTTTATCAATGCTTATGAAATCATTTGTACCAAATCCTTTTGCCAAGGTACTGGATATAACTTCCGTATCATTAGCAATCAAGAGCGGTTTTGGTAATAGCATAGGTAATAATATAGGATCCTTTGCTACTTGCTGAATTGATATCAATCCCGTGTGATTTTTATCCAAATGAAAATTAACAAGAGTGACTTACCACAGAAGGAGAACGTGCAGTGGGTTGTATTCGTAATGGTATCGGCTTAGCCGGTGGTGGTACACTCTTGTTAAGTCTGCCCCTCCCTCTCGTTATTGCAGCACTTCAAATCCTTGAGATAGGAGATGTAGGCGGCTTAAAAGGCATAATAAATCGTCTCACTTAATCGTCATTGCAGTTATGGCATTGACTACACTATTTATGTACCAAGTAATAGCAGGATGCGATAGTAGCGGCCGTGACAACCTTTGGCGGGATGAAGACCCAAATGCAGTATTTTAAGAGCAAGCGGCTGCATCAAATGTATTCATTGTAATCATTCTAGTTTATTATTAACTGGCTGTAATAAGAGACTATAATATAGTGTAAAGTGAAAATGTCAAAAGCAAGAATTATCTTCAGCCTTGTCTTTGTTGTGGCGTCAAGCGTCGGCTTAGTTATGGGTATTAGAAACGTGATAGTCGCACAGAACGAACTAGCGGAAGCAGATGAGGAACTTAAAGTGGCAAATAAAGAGGTCGCAGAGGCAGAGAAAAATGTCGGCTATGAGTACGGTAGATGTGTATTCTATGACCAGATTGCTGTAGAGACCTGTAATGTACAGTTTGAAGACAAGGGATTACCATTATACGAAAAATATTATGGCGATGGCTCTTGGACTGTAGAAGCAGACCCAATTCCTAACTAGGGAATTCAGGACTGCATAGCAGAGAACCCCCTAGGTTATATACTACTTTTTAGGGCCCTCGACTATCTTATACTAAGTAATAATAATTATAATGAACCTCTCGCTGGCCTGCCTCTAGGTATGAGTATCTGTCATATGAGTATCTGCCATGTCTAAACATTGTTTGTAGTAGTACGTAAAATCTGATCTTGTAATGTCATAAATGAACTGTTGAGAGATTAACTTCAAGGCTTTGATATCCTTTGGGATAGTAGTATTATCTACTCCTAACTTTGCGGCTATATCTACTTCGGACATACCTTGAGCAATCATTATGGCTACCTGTATCCTTCGTTCTTCAATCTGATACTGCCTTGCCATATTTTTCAACTTATTATAGGTGGTATGTTGACTTGTCATGAGTTAAGTTTGACCTTTTTCACGCTCATTTTAAACATGTTTGATTTGATAATATAATATGCCGGGCTGGCTAATATTTTATTTCTATTATTATATCGCTTCTAGCAAAACATGTTCATGATCCCTGTAGCATTCAGCAAGGAACATAAACACATGTTGGCACACTGCAAAGAACTATTGGAGTACCAAAACGGGTATGTGGCGATTCATCCTAGACATAACAAACTGATAACGGCCCTAAGGACTGCAGTAGAAAATGGAGAAGGTTCATTGGATAAGGAAGCAACGTCACATGATGACCTCATGGATGCATTCAGGATGTCAATGTTATTCTGGCATTAATCTGTATCGATTTATTCGCCTTGCAAATTTAGATGAAGCCACTAACAACCTAGCGTGTTTGTAAAGACAAAATGGTTAATTTCTTAAAGTCTCTTACTGGATCTGAAAGCCAGCCGCTTTTACTTTCCTTTTAATCTGATAGAAATCATTGATTCATCATATTCTATCTTGTATTCTATGGAGTTTCGTAGAGGTGTAAAAAATTGTGTGAACATCTTATTCCAAAAATAGGAGCAATTTTCTCCCAAGTTATGTCTAATTAGAATCTGAAAAGCCTCTGACGCAGTAGTATTAACACCGCTCAAACTAACATTACGGATTGTACTCAACTCCTTGCTTTCTTTATAACCTGCGTCTTTTGTAATGTTACTAGTTGCGATAACCCTTGCGTCTGTGCCCATAAAGTATTTGGCTATTTTAAAGATAACATCCAGCAAGGTTTGTAGATTTATTTCGCCCCATAAAAGACGGGTACCATGCTC
>JAATVS010000602.1 GCA_014523695.1 Nitrososphaerales archaeon TH5895 | reverse complement strand
CTCAGAATATTTGCCCAATAAAAATAAGGAAGAAGTCAGGACATCGGTCCTAGGATTTTACTTGCTTTAATCTTTTATCCACATCGTCCCAATTCACAACGTTCCACCAAGCCGAAATATAGTCAGGCCTCTTATTTTGATATTTGAGATAATAGGCATGTTCCCAGACATCGCAGCCTAAAAGAGGATTTAACCCTTCGGTTCTTGGGCTGGTTTGATTTGGCATTGTCTTATATCCTACCTTTTTTGTGGATGGATCATAAACTAGCCATCCCCAGCCACTACCTTGAATCAATGCGGTATCTGAAGAGAATTTCTCCTTAAACGCTGAAAAGCTTCCGAACGAAGAATTTATTGCGTCAGCAACGGCACCCCCAGGTTCTCCGCCACCACTTGGTTTCATGTTATTCCAAAATATTCTATGATTGTCAAATCCGCCTCCGTTGAAGTTGATTGCACCTTTTTGAGCGGCTGGAACTTGATCCAAATGTGATAAGAGTTCCAGGATGTCCTTTTCTTGAATTTCAGGAGGACATTTTTCGAGAGCTGCATTTAGTTTGTCTGTATAAGTTTGATGATGTTTTGTATGATGTATCTCCATAGTTCTTGCATCGATATGCGGTTCAAGTGCATCGTAAGCATACGGAACTGGAGGCAATTCATATTTTGTCATACTTTTTAAAGTAAATCTTTTACTATTAACTGTTCTGTTAACATTTCCTAAATGCTCATACGTGAAAAAATATGAAATGGCGACCGAACTGCTAGCCCTTTTTATTACCCAAAGCAGATACTAGGTAATAAAAGCGAAACTACGCCAAATTAGTCGCCGTATTAGATAATAATAATAATGAAGTATCGATATTATTTGGAAACAAAAAAAGTCTAGAAATTTGAAGTAGCAATGTGTTTCAATCCATATAAAGCATGTTGCATTGCTTTGCTAGCACATTTAATCCTCCTAAACTTATTGTCCCTCCTCAGTTTTTCTGGGAAACGTATTTATTAAAATCTATAGCATCTGATGTTTGAATCGCGTTTGCCAATAAATGATGATTTGTTACGTGCCAGGAAGAAGGTATCAACAACACGGCCTAAGTTTGTAAGGCAAGAAAGTTGGAGATACAACAGGCTTGCCGAAAATTGGAGGAAGCCAAAAGGCGTTGATAACAAAATGAGAAAACAAGTGTCTGGAGTCCCGCCTCTTGTCAAAGTGGGATATAGGGGCCCTAAGAGTGCCAGAGGTCTACATCCTTCTGGGTATAGAGATAGATTAATTCATAATATAAGAGATCTGGAAAAACTAGATCCCAAGATTGATGCCGCAAGAATAGGTCACACTGTCGGTCGGCGAAAACGAATAGATATTGTGAGTAGGGCCAATGCATTGGGCGTTAAAGTTCTTAATAGGGGTAATGCAGCACAGGCAAGTAATCAGAAGGATCAGAATAAGGAGCAAGAGTGATGGTAATTAATATACGGAAGAAGCGAGAACTCGTCGCAAGAATATTGGGAGTAGGAGTAAATAGAGTCAGGTTTGAACCAGATAAGCTTGAAGATGTGGCCGACTCTATTACAAGGGAAAATCTTAGAGCGCTCATCAAAAACGGGGCGATCTGGACTGCAAGGCGACAGGGAACTTCTAGATATAGAGCCAAGCTGAAACACACGACAAGAAAAAAGCGTGGAATGGGAATAGGATCGAAGAAGGGCAAAAAAACCGCGAGGGTAGGCAAGAAGAAGCTTTACATTACAAAAATCAGAGGTATGCGACATCACTTGAAGGTCCTAAAAGATCGGAATGACATAGATAGGAAAACTTATTGGACATTGTATAAGAAGGCCAACGGTGGTCAAGTTAGGACATTGGCGCATTTACGAGATTTAGTAAAGGCATCGAAATCTAGATAACTGACAAGAACTTACCTCTAGTTGTGATAGATGTTTTCCATCTATCATCAGAAATAAGGATCTTCAAGATCCTGTCTATCTTCAAATGAAGATATTGCTTTAGCGAATCCTTCTTATGCCTAAATTAATACTCTGGCCGACAAACAGACGGCTGTTTGTGGATTAACCTTTACTAAGTTCATTTGGATGCCAAGTATCGATAGGTGACAAGGTGTGAGAACTATGTTTGATCGCACTCATAACAATAATGAAAACATGCGGTCGGACAAATGCTGATGTTTATTTATGGTCTTTGCTAACCTTTGATGAATCCCAGTATAAAACCAGCCGCCAGGCTACCTACTAGCGGAATTCCAAAAGCTGCCATAACTGAAGAAATACTTTGTTCGGTTCCCGGGATATTCGTATTGCTTACATTACCCATCAACCCTGACCCTGCTTCTTGTACCATGTTCCAATCAACCGAAACATATTGCTGATACCCAAGGGCTACAATGGCAACTATCATTAATCCTGCGATAATTAGGACAATCTTGATCACCTTTTTTATAGCAAATCCCACAAGAAATCCTGCTATCCCTCCTACGGCTATTGGGGTAGCACTCGACGCTAATGAACCGAAATCCATACTCATATTATCTGCTCTTTATTAAATTGACTAAATATCTATATAGAGTCTGATAGTTTGTAACATAACCTTATCTCTATAAAATTGGCCTCTTAATTGATTTGAAATTTTGAAGGAGCAAATTGTTGAGTTCAAAAATGACTTCGAAGTTGCCCTCAATCAACTAGTATTATGGGGGTGGCAGCCACCTTGTATAACGGGATAGTAAATAAAATTGCCCATATTTGAGATCGAAAGTGCGAGCATGTAGGACGTCTAGAGTATGCATCTAAAATGTGAACGACATCTACTCTTACCCTCTGCGTCAGTCTATGCTACATTACTAATAAACAGTAATCAAAGCCATTTTTCCTGAGATTAACAATTATCCCTGGGGGAAAGAGGTCGGGGGTGCCCTAACATCAAATCCAAATAAAATCGATCCGGCTTGAATTCGACTCCGCATCCATGCTTGGCCATTTATACAAGATCTCCGCCAATACAGTAGTATTTGAACTAAAATTTGAATTATCATATGTTCATGCCGATCTAGCTGTTCAATCCCTAACCAAACTGTTTGTCTTCATATAATTTTCCAATTCGGGAAATGTATGCATAGGAGGGGAACAGACGAAATTCTTACAAACATATGCACGGGTTGAACGATCTGCTTGGGGACTTGTAGGTGTCAATTTCCCTTTGAAGAACGGGAGTACGTCTAGTTGGTCAAGGTCTGTACCTGACTTTACGAATGCGAATATACCATTGGGAATATATGCCTTATTTAGCAGGGTTAGCATCTTGTAGAAGGTGTCCTCGTTTGGTTCTCTTCCTTTGACCACTGTAAACTCAATCGGCTTTTTCACATACGTATATAACGAGATAAGCAAATGTCCGAAACCGAATGGATTATCTCTGGCAATAGATGATACAGACTTAAAGATATCTTCAGATTTCTTTAGGAATTCATTTCTTTGGGAAAAATGGTATAACCTCAACAGATTCAATGCTGCGACGGAGTTGCCACTAGGGATGGCAAGGTCGTAGTAATTTTTTGTCCTTATTATCAGTTCCTCATGGTCGTCCGATGTAAAGAAAAATCCATCATTACGCTGTGTATCCCAGAAATGATCCAACATAAAATCGGTGTGCGTGAGGGCGGAGTTCACATAACGAGGTATCGGAAGAACTTCGAACAGATCAATCAATGAATTCACATAGAAAGCATAGTCATCTAGATAACTGTTCAATTTAGGCTTACCGTTTTTGAAAATTCTGTAAAGCCTTCCATCCGGGGACGACATTCTGGCCTCTATGAAATCTGCTGCCCTTACTGCAGCCTTGAGATAGGTCTCTTCTGAAGTAACTCGATATGCCTTTACTAACGCAGAGATCATAAGAGAATTCCATGATGTAATCGCTTTGTCGTCTTTACCCGGGTGTACACGTTGCTTTCTTGCTTCTAACAATTTTTCCTCGGAACTTCTAAGAATATCATCGATAACATGCACAGGTCTTTCGAATTTTTGTGAAAGAAATGTTCGATTGTTCTGGCGATTTAGAATATTTTTTCCCTCAAAATTCCCTCCTTCAGTAACACCATAATAAAAACAAAATACGTCAGCATCGGTCTTGTCGTTCAAAATTTCCAAGATTTCCCTTTTTGTCCATATATAATATTTACCCTCCTCTCCTTCCGAATCCGCATCCTCGGCAGAATAAAAGCATCCCTCCGGTGAAGTCATCTCCTCGAGAACGTATCTAATGCTCTTATGTAGCACTTCAAGGTACTTTTCATCTTGAGTGACCTGATAAATTTCCGAGAAAAGTTGAATAAGTAAAGCGTTGTCATAAAGCATTTTTTCAAAGTGAGGGACTAGCCATTTTTGATCTGTTGAATACCTAGAAAACCCTCCCCCAAGATGATCGTGGATACCTCCCGAAGCCATTCTATCAGCCGTGAGTACAACGAAGTCCTTGAATTTAGAAATCCGTGACAATTCATAATATCGCAACATAAACAGGAGATTGGATGGATTTGGGAATTTGGGAGCTTGTCCAAATCCGCCATAAGTAGAATCACCAAAATGCAAGAGGCTAACAGCAGCCTCGTCTAACAGAGAGCGCTCAGGTTCTACACCAAGAGGCCGACTAGGAGAAACATCCTCGGCAGCTCCTGATAATGCACGCATGAATTCGGAGGTAGCGCTAAGAACCTCTTTCTTATTGCTAGAATATGTATCAGCAAGTTGCTTAACGATAGACAAAAATCCAGGCATCCCATACCTAGAAATCTTCGGGAAATATGTCCCGATGTAAAACGGCTTCTGATCAGGAGTCAAGAAGACTGATAGTGGCCATCCGCCACTACCTGCCGCAAGTTGACATACACGTTGGTAGATATCGTCAAGGTCGGCTCTTTCTTCTCTATCTACCTTAATGTTCACGAAATTTTCATTCATAATCTTCGCAATCTCTTCGTCTTCAAAAGATTCGTGCGCCATCACATGGCACCAATGGCAGGAACTGTAACCAATGCTCAGGAAAATTGGTTTATCCTCGGATCGTGCCTTTTCAAGGGCGTTTTTACCCCAAGGATACCAATCTACTGGGTTGTAAGCATGCTGCAAAAGGTATGGGCTGGTTTCGTTGATTAACCTATTGGCCTTTTTTTTACTGTTTTCAATGTGCTGATCATGCATGGAATGAGAGCAAGATGGCTTTGACATTATATAAATAGTAGCAGACGAATATTCCGGACTGGTGAAAAAAGAGAAAAAATAGTCTGCAATTTCTCCCGGGAATTGAGTATTGAATCATCGATCTTTAGTAAAATGAACCAGAT
>JAATVS010000601.1 GCA_014523695.1 Nitrososphaerales archaeon TH5895 | reverse complement strand
TTATTTCCTGCAAATGTTTCTTTATGAGTTCAAAAAGTCGTTCGACCTCTACGTTTTTCAATGTTACGTGTTCTTGTCTCATAACCACATCTCTCAAAGGTCCCTATTATACCTTTATACAGTCCAGTTAAGCTCTTTGAAATTTATAAACTTATACAACAAATCTTAAAAAATATCAAGTGACTAATTCAACTTTAACTTTCAGATACTTCTTTTGGCACTTGCAAATCAATTACTTTTCATGGGTCACGTTTATAGCAAAGTTGGATACCACGCCACTAAAGATTCTTTTTATCCTATCAAGTTGTGTGGTGTTCCAATGTTAAGCCTCTCTCGCTTTTTCATTGGCAATATTCAAATGACGTCTGAAATAGTCTCGTGCGGCGCTCTCCGTTTTGAAGCCCAGAGTAGTACGACTTTACGACCGTTCCCTATATAGAAAGTACCCTCTGGTTCTGCCCCCTGTTATAAAGAAAAGGGTGTATGAACCATTTTTGACATAATTTTTAGGCTCATGCATGCAAGTCCAGTCACCAAAAACTGCCGCAACTTATTGCGACGCCAATGGCTACAATGACTGACTTTTCATCGAACTACCATTCGTTTATTATATATTAACTCTAGTTTAACTACTAGAAGATTTACTCTTCTCGGTGAAATCATTCGCTACGCATGGGTGAATTTCTATTCTTGTTACTCGCAATAGTAAAAATGGCTGATAATCCATTTATTGACTTTATATGATCTATTCAGTATACAATGATTAAATAGTATGTCACATCTTCCAAAATTAGAAAATAACAGATGGAAAATACTATCAAACAAAACTTGTATATGTTCACTACTCTAACTTTATCGCTTATTGTTATCTTATCATATAACAGTGGGATTGACTCTTCAATGGCCCAACAACAAAATGAGACTACCAATCAAACAGAGATACAAGATCAAGAAAATATGTCAGAATCAAAATTTCTTAAGAACAGTACTTCGTTCGGAAACGCAACAGCGGATCTCGATATAAAACATGCCCCAGAATTCTCGACACTTACTATCCAACCATGGCCAATAGTAGAACCAAGCGCAGAATTTAATATTAAGGGAATTTTGGTCGACAAAATAACTTTGCAACCCGTAGCTAATTCAGAAGTATCATTTCTATACGAATCTGCTTCTGAAGCAATTCCCCCATTTGGCTTAGAAACTATTGAAAAGCAGAGTACTGACACAGGCGGCAAGTTTAATACTAAAACAAGCGCGCCGGATACACAGGGTATAGTCTCCGTTACTGCAATCTATAATGGAAGTGGTCTTTACCATTCTGTAGCCTCAGATCCGGCATTGGTAATAGTATCTAATTCAAGTCTTCCACCATAGATTTAGCAAATGGCCAAAGATACTCATTGATTATGAAATTAAGACACGATTAGACTAAGAATGGTACTTCAAAAGTATAGTTGCCAGAAATCATGAAGAACATGTGGCGCATCTAAATAATATGTTAATTAAGAGACGAATGTGATGAGTCAGAACTCACTTTGCATGCAGTTATGAATAAGTACACTGTGGCATTTATTATCGTTGTAAGTGGATTTATGGACGTCGGTGAAACTATGACGGCTACTGCTCAAGACTACATTAATCAAACCAATTCTACAAAGTCAGACAAACAAAAGATAATAGTGACTTGGCTAGAAACAAATGACACAAAGACAAGCGATACTACCGTGACTAGTATAAGCAACGAACATTTTTGGAAGATCTTAGAGCCACTACTTAAGCAATCAATTAATGGGTCGACAAGCTCATCTGAGTAAACTGCGCTACTGCACAAATAGTAACATGCTCATCAGATAGCTCTGAAATATACCCCTGCGCCGAAAGATAAGGGTAGCGGAAATGGTATATGGACTAATAAATGATGAATTTGATTGTTATAATCTCAAAGGGCAGTGAGAGCAACGACTAGTGCATTCTTCTATAACGAAAATAATGTAAATTTTATAACTTGTTTTGGTATACACGTTCAAGATGGGCTTATTTGGCTTCTTTTTATTGATGGTAATCATATTAGCAGTATTCGGCTTGGGATGGCAGACCTTCTCCTCTGGTGTTATTACTGGTTTTGAGAAGGCTGTAGATGTTGGAACTCCTATTGTCAAGGATTTAACACAAGAAGCTAGAAATTATGTGAATAGTCCAGAGCAATTAAGTACTACTCAATAGGAAGCAATCAACAAATCGATTAATCTATTAATGTTGTTTGAGCTTAGAATATCGTTATTGTGTCCGGCCAAAGAATATTCAATTCTCACTACAGAATATAAGAAAGATTGACAATTTTTAGTACTTATCTAGAGTTTCAAAAAAGTTAACCCATTACCATAAGCTTGGGTTTATTCTAACTCTGCTTTAATGCGTCTTAGCAGTTGTTCCGCAGAAATTGGTTTCTTGATGAAACATCCAATACTCTTGAGTGGATGCACTTCTCTTGCTGCATCCATATTTATTTCTCTTGCAGTCATAAAACAAATCCTGACATTGAGATCCTTCTGTAATAATTTCTGGGCTAATTGAAAGCCATCCATCATAGGCATATTAACATCAATTAGTAACAAGTCGTAGAAATTTGGTTCAAATTCCAATAAGGCGGTCACTGGATTATCATAACAATAAACTTGCATAGTTGGATCACTTTCTAGTCCACCGCCAACTCCTTAAACTATCAATAACGTCTACCTATGTCCTTTCAAGACAACATATACTCTGTTTGAGGGCTTGAGGGTACAATGTCCCGTACAATAGTTACCCGTTACAGGTATGATAACTAGACAAGAATATAACTGCCATTTGTATTATAATTCCAATAACTTTCTATTCGTGAGCATTAAGTGCTCCATGAATATGTACCTTTAATTAAGGAAATGCATTATCCATTGCTACCAGCGCTGCAATAGTTGCAATTTCTCTCGAGTTCCACCTTTGGCTATAGATATCTCGAAAAGAAAATTCGATAAGATGACGAGCAAAAAATGAATGTATCAGTTGTTAGATCTTTCTTTTCTTTGTTCTAGCTTCATACGCATGCCATATTTAGGGCGTAATGTAATCAGTGGTTGTAATCCAACTTTGTGTTCTGGATCATGATGCATCTTCCATCGATGACATATAATCGCTAGAAGTAGGATTCCTTCCATCCAGGCAAATGACTCACCCACACATCCTCTGATCCCGCCGCCGAAAGGAAAATAGCTAAACCTAGGAAGCT
>JAATVS010000016.1 GCA_014523695.1 Nitrososphaerales archaeon TH5895 | reverse complement strand
TACCAATGACCTGACATCGTCTTCATTTGTAACATCGGTTTTCACAAACATGCCATCACTTCCAGCTTCTTTAACCAGGCGTATAGTTTCTTCTCCCTCGTCAATACGTCTGGCAGCTATCGAAATCCTAACTCCCTGTTTTGCAAGTGCTATGGCAGTTGCTCTTCCAATACCGGAACTACCACCAGTCACAATCGCAACTTTTTGATCCGTCATATTTCTTATAATAACAAACTGGTATTATTTATCGCTGGCGGGACTAACACTCCAGATTATGGACAGATAGATATGAATACTGACTAGCATTAGTATCAATGACATTCATCGGATAAATTATGCGACATGTGAAAGCATTCTCACAGAAAAAATTGGTTGAAGATTTTTACTCTGATAAGAAAATTATGAGTGCTGTATGCCATGGCCCTGCTGGACTACTACAGGCAACAGATCAAGATGGAAATTCAATATTAAAGGATAAAAAAATAACGGGATTTACAAATAATGAAGAGTCTATTGTAGGATTAACTAAAGTGGTCCCATTTTCGCTGGAGAACCGTATGAAAGAGTTGGGTGGTAAATTTGAAAAAGGCCAGGATTTCAAACCTTTTGTTGTAAGCGATGGACAATTGATTACTGGCCAAAATCCTAAATCTTCATTTCTTGCTGCTGAGAAAGTGGTAGAAATTTTAGGAAAAGTATAGGTCATTTTTTAAAGTGCATTATAAATATACATGACAGATGACACCACCAGAAAAAAGTAGAAGGCCTGTTGGAATGTCCAACTTGATGACGCCATGTAATTAAAGGAGAATCAGAATTAATTTTTAATTCATGTCAGGCTAAGACGCTCTCTTATATTTTTGAAAATCATCTAGGATATGATTTGTTTTTGACATTGCCATATTAGATTCTGTAGAGTTGTGAAAGAATGTTTGAAATACATGTGGTATGCCTTCATAAATGTCCAATTTGATTGAAATGTAGGCTTGATCCAGGGCTTGATACAACGATGTCAAGTAGTCGCGACAAACGTAGATAATGTGCACAAGATCTTGATACTATCCTTCCTATAACTTTGTAAGAGATTGATCTCTCTATTCATAGTACTGATATAATCACATATAGTAGCAGAATTGTTCGCTGATGTGCTCTTAGGCTGTTTGTCGAAAAATGGTAGTAAACCTTCTGCAATCCTATCGATCTTTTCATCAGCGTGTTCAAATCGATTATTAGTATCAATGAGAAAATCTGTTATTGGTCCTAAATTATTTGACTTATGACTTAATCAATAAGTCCTTCGTGTATATAACTCTGAATACCATTCCTATTTATATGATAGGAATCTGAATAAGAGGGAAATATCACATGACAACCTTAGAGCAAAGAAAAAGCATACTTAATTTATACAATTCTGGTATAACCCCAGATATTATAGCACTTGAAATGGATTTAAGCCAAGAGGACATAACGAACATACTAAAAGAAGCTGCGGTAGATCAAGAATCAGAAACAACAACAAAATCAACCTCAAATAAGCGGCCTACTATGCCATTAATCAGTAGTCTCTACCTGGACACAGTAGTAAATATAGATCTGGCTATCAAACAAGCACAGCGTCGTGTATGGCAAGTCTTAAAAATAAAATCAAATTTTGATATATCTATGGAAGAAACCCAAAATATTCTACAGGGTTTTGCTGGTTCAAAAGGCACATTTGTGATTCTGTACATCGATCTTGTCGAATCTACCAATCTATCAATGATACTTCCAGTCGATAGTCTTACTACAATAATTAGGGCATTTACCCAAGAAATGTCTATGATGATAGCGGCCTATGGAGGATATGTATTAAAATACGTAGGCGATGCTATTTTGGCATTTTTTGTGGTTACAGAATATGATAAAGAGAAGAAACAGGATAATAATGTATATTTGCCATGTATAAATGCAGTAAATGCCGCTTGCTCGATGATCAGAGTTGTGTGTAACGGCATCAATCCAATATTAAATCAATACGATTATCCTGAATTAAGAGTTAGAATTGGTGTGGATATTGGAGAAAGTGCAGTGGTACAGTATGGTTGGGATACACATTCTAAAAATGGAAAGGTCGTGATGAAAGATGCTCATCTTGATATGTTAGGATACACTGTTAATATCGCGACAAAAATGACTTCCATGGCCAAACCGGATCACATTGTGATAGGACAAATGGTCTACGACCTAGTAGATGAAAAACTAAAGCGTGAATTCAGATTATTGCCTATTAGCACTGAAATGTGGAATTATGTAAGCAATTATACGGGTGGAAAAATCTATGATCTTTATGAAAGCATAACCTAGGAAAAAGTACTCGCCTTTTTATGCTTTTTGAGTCAATCTTCTATCATATAGTGTCAATTAATGAAACGGGCTTGAGATACAAATGTAATATTCTCAAACTAATGATACTATTATGACAGCAAACGGATCCTCTACCAATAGATATCCCTACGAGGATTGTAACTATCAATGCTGTTTTGAAAAGAGTATCTTTCCAAGTATGGACTGAACATTCCTTATCTGGACCTATTAATTAATAGTAAAAAATTATGATAACTAGTGTAAATTAAGATTAAGGAGCTATTTCAGCAACTATAGCTAATAGGCAGACTCTTATTGTCTTAAATGAATGGATCAGTGACTAGCATAACGCAAACAGCTCTCTGCTTCTGTATTTCACAAATCAGTTAAGAAGTAGAATACTGATCGATATGTAGTCTTTTATTTTTGTTAAGGGCTCAAATTACTACACTAGTATTATTTGTATTTCAACCTTCGTTCAATCCGAAGGGGCCGGAAATCCAAAACTACGTTAAGTCATAGTAGTGGAAGATCCGCATATCACAAATTATGTGACGATTCATCATGACTATCTCGATTCATAATAAACAATACGCCATATTTCCAAAACTATTTCACTAAGAAATATTCATATATTCTTATGTGTGCGTACATTCAAAAAATTAGACAAGAACTTGTGTAGGGAACCGATAAAGGGTCAGACCATTTTGAAGCTGTTAAAACAGGACCTAAAAATATGAAAATCTATTTGCCATGTTGCTAAGGCTGTTTGACCAAGTGCCTTAGAAGAAGTCAATGCCGGTAAGGACTGTCCAATGTTAAAAAATTCTTGTGCGTCTATTTTCATATAATTACGACTGTTAAATCTATTTCAATATTGCTGAAGCGCATAAGCTGGGAAGCGAAAGTCTCGCACGTCATATCGCGCTGAGCTACTGGTGTCTTACCTTGATCCTATCGTATGTCTCATTATATGGTGTAAGATGATGATGATGAATGTTCTGAACTTGCTAAAACACAAACGTATGTATGAATCATTTCTGCAATATTACGAAAATGTTTAAAGTCATATTATTCTTACCATCTGTGCATAACATGGGAAAACTCCTTATTGGCTGCTCGGGTTGGAATTATGGTAGTCGACCTG
>JAATVS010000600.1 GCA_014523695.1 Nitrososphaerales archaeon TH5895 | reverse complement strand
GGAAAGGAGTCATCGTAATAAGACTTCCAAACATTCGGCATATTCCTCTCATTTCGTATTTGTCTGTTATTTGCTCTTGCCGATTACCTTCTCGATGTCCTTGAATTTTTGATTAAGTTTCTTCATTCTTGCTTCATAGCCTTTGTTATACTCGAGCTCATCTGGAACCAAAGTGGCAGGATGAATAAATCCTTGGTTGCGCATTATCATTGCGCGCTCAGCTGCCCAGATCCGCTGCAGCTCCCAATCTGCTGTACCAAATCCGTCGTGAGGACCAGTCAATTTACCATTGCGCATACTAAATACAAGGCATGATACTATTGGCAGAGAATAGTTAAGAGAAGCCGCCGAATTCAGTTTAACGGGCATTAACGGCATATGATGACTACCTCGAGTATCTCCTGCAACAAAATGTGGATTATTGAATGCACTTCCAACCTCTTCAGTAGCAGGGAAATTCTTCTGAGTCCGAACTATCATTATTGGATCATCCTTACCTACATACGTGCCCGCTATATTGTGCAACCTATCTGTAGAAGCAGATACTATTACCTCACCATCTTCTTTTTCAGAAGAGACGATTGAGTGAACTACAAATCGTCCTGGGTACATAAGGGCGGCTTCCAGCTCTGCTTTATCCTCCCACATCTTGAGGCTTGCCAATTTTCCGGACATGACGTCCATAATTCGAAAGGTAACACCTGCAGCTAGCTTTTCATTTATCAATAATCCTGTGTTGCTTCCAGCATCCACAAAGGCACGCCATAATGGGAAGTTAAATGCTCCCGGTTCAGTCTTGTCTGCTGCATATACACTGAATACCTCACTTGGCCGCTCTTCCATTTCGATTTCCGCAACTCCAGGTCCCATACCTTTGACATTGCCTGAAAACGCATCCTTTAGGAGATCCTGGCCGGCCCCGTATAATCCCTGTTCCTTTGCTACTTTGGTACCCGTAGTAAATGCGTCCCATGCTAATTTGTGAATCTTCTCATTTTCTATCCCGCGGGTATGACTCATAATAAGGTGAATATCGTCACCCGTGTAGCCTATGTACACATCAATTAGTAGATTTTTTGAATTTCTCTTTACAAACTCCTTAACCGAAGTTAAAAGTTCATCACTTGGTCTTGTATGACCTCCGATCGACCCAATATCTGCTTTTATAGCTGATATAGTTACTCTCATTTATTTTCCCTAGCCTAATTCACTTTGTGCATCATAAATCCTTTCCGATATGATCTCCACTCTTTCGATATCAGGTGCTGAATTCTTAGGTAGCCTGCCAAATCTTATACCAAAACATGTTTAGCACGTTTAAACGCATGCTTGAAGACAGATAAGCATCTCTATACCTTGCCTTGAGATTGTTACCTATTACCTAGAATTCACAAAGTAATTGTATCTCTTTTCAACTTCGTTGTTGTTTCCTCCTAGGACCAACTGGGTTTCTTTCTGCAAGAGCTCTCGTGTGCGCGCTTTGAATTTTTCGCTTTCCGGGGAATTTGGAAAGGTGGCTAGCGTATGCTCGAAGTGGTTCATGAATTCGACCACTTTATTCCGAAATTCATCTCTGGTTGGATTCCAGAGACCCTCTACCTTGAACCAGCTTGCAGCGCAGGAACACGAATACAATTTTGCTAGGTCCTCAATCAGCCTATCAATTTCGAAGTAATCCAACTTGAATAATGTGATTAGATCGAAATAAGACTCTTACTGGGTGTCGCTAAATTTAGGTAGTTTGACGTTGCCACCTACGAAATTCTATGGTCTCCCTTCCTCTTCATACAACTAAGTCTTGAAATGAAGGATAAGATCTCGTTTAAGTTTTAAATGCTAGAAAAATTGGACAATTCTCGAAGTAATTCCTAGCCTCTTATATGTTTGACGATCCTATAACGACCAATAAAGGAAAAAACTTAGTTACTCGAAAGAAGGAACATCAAACTTGAAGATAAATTTGGAATGCAGCGGAGAGTATATTGGTCACACTTTCATCTCATACTAGTGATACTGACAAGCTTACAAAGTCACAACCCACTGAACTTGAACTTCTGACGCTTCAAATTTCCTCAAGTTATCTTCTCTGAGATCAAGTCCGACTAGTCCTAAGGGCGTTGCTGATTGATACACCAGTAGTAGGAAATGCAGGAAATAAACATCCACTGAAGTGCACTGATCTTGCAATGCCAAAAGAGTTGAGGCATTTGATCAGCTCCTTGTCTAAGGCAAGAGAATGAATCTATGTAAGCTTTCATAAGTTTGTCTCCTCATAATCCAGATCATGCTGCGATGAGTATGCTAGTCTGATAGTGTTGAAATTCATTTAATAGTGCTACCTATTATGGCACGCACGACTATCCATTTTCAAAAGTAACTTATTTGATTGTTCACCTCCCGCAAGTCTTTGGCTGACTTTGGTGAGAACAATACAGCACTTCGGTTAAGAACTTCGAATTGTGTTCTGACCATAAGAACGCTACCATTGGAAAAAACGTTGCATGATGCCTCTAATCACTTATCGGCAGTATTTTTTCATACTGTAATTTCATTATGTCGAATATATTCAAAGTTCAATTACTATGTGCAGAGTATTTATATTCAAGTGTGTTCCTATTGTTGTGTGTCTAAAGAAGTTCAAGTGATGGGAAATCCGATTATCCTTCATACGCTGTATGAAATCGAGCGACCGGACTGGCTCTCAAAATATTGGGAGATCCTCTGCTCCAAAGATCCTGATGATGAGATTGAAAAGGCTAAAGAAAATAGTAACCTTCCATTATTCCTGAGAACTAATCCTTTTAAAAACAAGAGCCCCCAGGTTGGAGAGCATACGATAGAGGTCGGCAAATTCGTTTTTGTTCCTGTCTCAGTTTCAGAATTTGATGAAGTGGAGGCAAGATACTTTAATCTAGGAACCATTGATACTTCAGAAGAACGATTGGTTTATGCTAGGGACGAATATGAGTTGGCGATAGATAAACCAAAACAATTATCCATCAATGGCCATCGTGTGTTAGATCGTGAGGGTATGTACGGACCTTATTACACTGAGGTTGGTAGTTTTAAGCTAATAGTAAACAAAGAAGCTAAATTATATAATCAGTTTGACATTCCATACGAGGACAAAGATCTTGGGAACTCCTTTGATGCTACAATAATAGGTCATTGTGTCGTTCTAGAGCTCCCGGAGGGGAATTTTCCGATATCTTCATATTCTGAAGGGCCATTCGGAGAGTGGACCGCATGTAACTATCTTATTCATGTAAAGCCGAAGAAATAGCAATCACCCATGGTGTATTAATTCAACAGAGTACAAGAGGGGAGCTAATTGTGTTTATTTGACTTCTCAGATTCTGGCGATATGGATACTGATACTTTACGGCGCAACAATCCATTCATAAGAGCTTTTACAGTGCCCATGCCAATACTCACAGGGCGAGTCTAATAACCTTTTCGTCATATTTCCTATCCGAGCTCCTAGAATAAATGCTTGCATGATCAATCATTGCTATTGAATATGGAGGACAAACAACTTACCGGCGCTCCCGGATTGCGCTTCTTTGTACGCTTTATATGATGATATCGTAAGATACCCGAATTATGCTTTTAGGTGGTCGAGAACTATTTGACAGTAACATTGTAAATTATGTCTGTAGAATAGCTTTCATCTGTGGTAGGCGTAGCAGGATCATCCAGAACATTGACAGCAAAGCTAATTTCATGCTGACCTAGTGACAGGGGTTCGAGAAAAACCCAGAAACCGTCGGCCATAGCTCCTGAAGTGCCTGCAGGGGAGCCAAAAACGTTGTCCTTAGGAATTGTAATATTAAATAAAGGCGATGTAACTTTATACTTTTCAAGATTCTTTAATGGAACACCATCTAGAGATGCCCTCATGATTCCACCCTTATTGTTTTCTGACGCACAATCATACAGGTCGTCAGGAGTTTTCGCATCGGGAGAAGATCCATAATCACATTCTCCTGTATTCACTGGAAATAGAATAGCCTTCCCTGAGGGGATGGTACAACTCCTCTCGTATTTTCCGCCAAAACTCGGGCCTAGAAACCAGATGGGACCTTCTTGCCCGACGTCACAAAATTCACCGGTAGAATCAAAGTTGACATTCTGATCTGGTGTAACGTTATGGACCCATTGCCACCAATTAGCTGTCCAATTTCCATAGCTAGTTCCGAAGGGCTCCGAATCAGCAGAGTACACGCCTGGGTTTATCTCATCCGCAAGGGCATAATCAGCTGTTGTGGAAGAGAGCGTCCCGCTTGCCATCATCAAACAGAAAGAAATTATTATCTTGAATCCTGTTGGATGCACAATGCTATCATAGAATTCGTTCTTATAAAGGCTCCTAGACATATTGAACTATTAAAAAGAACATAGACTAAAACTCCGCATTTGAAAATCTGTTTATATTTATGTGTGTCTTTTTAGGAGTACTAGTTGAAACAAGGCACTTCCAAACTTCTGCTTTTCATCAGTGTGGCAATCGTGATTGCTGTAGTCTTACTTGAGTTGACATTGGCAAAAATTGTTCGTTATACCACAACATATTCCTCTGGATTTGATCTGACTTTTTTTGGGTCAATTGTCATTCCGCTTATTGCATTTGGATATATAATCATCATTTGTAGCAGAGTAATTACTAGAGATATAATCAGAAAGAACACACCTAATCTACAATTACTTCAGCGAACCGTAATTATATCCACGGTAATCTGTTCCATTTTATTATCTTATATTTGGATAGAAATGTTTATGTATTCTAAATATACCATTATTTTTGTAATATCAGTAATAGGAATAAGCTATTCGACATCCTCATTTGTTTTAGCATTACTTGCATATAGATTTTTGATTTGGCTGAGAGCGTATCGAAATCACGTTATCCTTTCTTATGTCATCGCCTCATCTTTACTTTCTCTTACTGTAGCCCTAACTATGGCGAATGTAATATACATGTTAGCCAGTCAAATTCCTATCATTTCCAGAAACAGTGCACATATACTTGCATATGTAGTGACTAATCCGTATTTCGAAGCAACATTCTTGTATGTCTCTATTATTTCATTCATGTCCATTTGGTTAGCAAGTTTATTTCTTTTCCGGGAATATTATGCTCAAACAAAAAGATACAGATATCTCTTACTTAGCTGCGTTCCTCTTTTTTATTTTCTGACTCAATTTCAGCCCTTTCTCATTCAATTGTTTGCAGAGTATCGACTAGCTGATCCAACTGCATTCGGAATTTTATATTCACTATTCATCAGTTACAGCAAGCCTATAGGAGGGATATTTTTTGGCCTCGCTTTCTTTGTGGTAGCAGGAAAAGTAAGAATAACTCCGCTAAAAGATTACCTTGTCTTAGCTGGATTGGGTTTAATATTTTTCTTCACTACTAACCAAGCAATAGTATTAAACAATTTAACATATCCTCCCTTTGGCGTAGCCTCCAGCTCATTGCTAGGATTGGCCTCATTTCTAGTGTTTCTTGGAATCTATGGCTCAGCTCTTTCATTTGCACAAGATACAAGTATAAGGAGACAAGTTCGAAGTTCCGTATCACATGAACTTAGACTTATGGATAGAATTGGAATGTCTGAGGTACAGGAACAGGTCTCAAGGAGGGTGTCGATCATTACCAAGAACTTAACTAAGGAAATGGAGGTAGAAACCGGCATAGGAACTTCATTAAACGAGGATGAGGTCCAAAATTATATTTCTGAAGTGATTGATGAACTTCAAGAACATAAGAAACTGAAATAGTAAGGTACAACTAGAATCTAAAGTTCTTAAAAGCAGCGCCAGAGTTAAACCTTATAACATAATGAGGACTCCTATGGGTGTCGGGAATTTCTCCAGGTGCGGTTTATAACATGACGATGTGCAAAAAGAAAACCGAATCTATTGATATAATCCTTGGCGATATGGTCTTGGGTTAGTAACGACTGTGTTGCCTTTATTACAGTCAACAGCAAATTGCTTTATATTTTCGAGGATTATTCTTTCCTCCCTACTACTAGCATATTCCTCGAAGTATCATCATCAAAAGGTGTAAGCGATGAAGGATTTCCCTAAGAGTTCAAATAAGTCCCGCCCGAGGTTTCGTAAAGCTGTCAAAACTCATGCAATGAGTAAACCCTGAGAATTATCTTTAAATTCAGTTAGAGTTCAAGTTGTCCAATTTCGGTTTCTTTTCTATTAAATTTATAAATTCCACGCGCAACTGACGTCTCCAGATCGAAACTCCAAGTTTCGTGGATGTAAGAATTATCAGATTCTTAATCACACAAGGTTGAAATTTCCTTACTGGCCGGTCTTTATTATCAACTTCTGTCAAGATCAAACATCCCTCTGAGGAGATCCTGACGAGATCCATGAATAACGGCCAATCATTTTGCGACCTCCCTGAATAGCCGATAGATTGCGACATACAAATACTTGAGTCGAATCGCATGTTGAAAGACGATAGAACTTTCGCGACGTTTTCGTTACGTCCCTCATTAAATTGCAAACTTCCTTTCAGTGTCTCCTTCAGGGTACCTGCAGATTTCTTTGCTAGCTTAATGTATTCCGATAATATGTCATAGCCTACTGCGTTATACCCCTTCTGAACAAGCAGTATGGAGTATCGGCCTATACCGCATGATAAATCAAGAACGGAGCCATTCGCTTCAAAGACAGACCAAATCCCTTTAAGCTAATTCTTAGCTTCGTTTTTTGCTACCCATAATACTGGCAAGAAAAGGGTGAGTACCTAATAAATAAAATGTCTGACCAAGTCATAGTGTTAGCCCTCTACATTGGCATTTGCAGTTAAATATCGGTCCCAGAATTTTTTATTCGTTGATTTGATCGAACTTCGTCATTATTTTCTTACAATTTATAAAAGGTTGTGTTAACCGCTTACAACTTGCAGGTTCCAAGACACCGAGATCTTCGTCCTACCTGATGAACAGGATCCGGATACCGATAGGGTATGCCTTCCGGGAACCAATGGCTTAATGAATAGCCAATACCCATCAGAAGCAGCTCTTGTCTGACCGGCATGCAATTCAAAGACATTATCTTCAGGAAAAGTCAAGTCGAATACTGGTGACTGAACTCTGAAATCTTCTAGATTCGGTATGATTACGCCGTCAAGCATTGCAGTTTTGTTTGTTATATCATCTATGTCCACCTTAGCTCGAGTCATAAGGTCGGTCTCTAAGGTTAATTTAGGCTCCTCTAAGAAGGAAGTACAAAAATTGATAATAGGGACAAGAATGGATTTATTGTTCGGAACAGTGTAGCTCCGATTGGCAAACCCTCCATAAGTTCCTACCATGTATAACACTTCCGGGTTCTCTTTGTTACACTGAAATTTATCGCCGCTCATATCCAGCCCAGGATTGATGTCTCGTGGCAGGGACAGTACCCATTTCCACCAGTTCACAGTCCAATCCTCCCAAGTAATTCCATAGGGGTTCTCTAATCGACTATGTATCATTTTATCAAGATTTGACAGCTCTCCCTCCTTCTGAATATCCATTTCAGACTTAGGTTACCAGTGTTGAAGATAAATGTATATTGGTATTGATACAACCCGTTTATGTTCCAACGCCGAAATTCGCGTGAAGATTTTCTTCAGTAGGTATGAAACATAATTGCAGCATATTACAATTGTAGTTTCAAAAAAAAGCAAAAAATTGAAAGTGAATAATCCCCTCTCAAACTATTGTTCGATTGTTGGACCGTTAGCGGATATATTACAATCCAAATATTGCAATCACCTTCAAGCACCCACAAGGAACTGAGACGGTCTGTGATGGAAAGGTACAAATATTATAGAAGGTAGAAGTTGAATTATGCCTATCACGGACGCAGCTAAGAAACAAATCGCTCAACAGCGAAGGCTTTTCTTTAAAGTGTGCTTCAAATGCGGGGGAAGAAATCCAATCACTGCACAACGTTGCAGAAAGTGCCGAGGAAGTCAGCTCAGACTAAAAAATAGAACTCTGGGGGCAAAGAAATAAGTTCATCCATTTTAGAAACCCCTCCTTGCCTTTCGGGTAACGAAAAATACATCGGTATTCCGCTTGCCGACCCGATAGTATGTAGAATTAGCATATAGAATTGAAAATATTGTATTTCTGACTCAAATGTTCCACGTCTTATGATATATATACGTAGTAACCGATGAATATTCAGAAAACATTGACTTCGATAGCTACGCTATTATAGTAGGTGCGGGTTATAAGTGAGCGAAGGTCATGAGGTAACATGTATGAAGCAATCATCTCCATATTATTTAAGAGCATAGATCTTCTATACAAATGGCTTAGTGAAAATTTCCTGAGTCATGTTATGGCTTTCGGCAAAGAATTTGGTGCTGTATTGGTATTCATATCAGCAGTTGTTTTTCTCTTGATTACAGTATACTTCATTATGAAACAGGCAAAAAGGTTGCCTAGGCGTTATGAATTAGAAGCACTAGATCAAGAAGGAAAGAGGGTATTAATTCCGGAATTGAGGGTTACATTTGTTACGTATCAAGCTGCTGCCAGCTATGCCGAATTCTATACAAAGCTGTATGAAGATAAGTACAAATTTAAACTGATTGGAATCAAAGACAAAATTTCAATTGTAAGACGTTTGCACTAACCGCTATTTTATGGCCCAGCCGAAGAGGCAAATAGAAATGTGGACCTGATTTTCGATCATCAACCTAGATGTTGAATAGAAGTCTACTTGCCACTGACAGAAATTCTTAAGACGTATCTGGTTAGCCTAGTATTCTCACATTCTCTTCATCAATTATTCTTATGTTGAAACGATCAAAAAAAAAAACGAATCATAAATTCGGAGGAAGAATGGGATTAAGGGATTCACGGCGGCAATCCTGATGTCTAACATACGAAAGGCTTGGAATCTATTTTAATGCGATTCCTTATTTGAAGGAGGCTAGGCGTTTCTTATGGAATTTTTTTCACAATTCCAACCGAAATTAAAAAACTTAATATCTATCCCTGTGAAATGCATATGCTTAGGGGCCGGCGTAATAACATTTCATGAAACATCCAAAAGTTGTACTAACCGCGGACAGGACACTGATGTCGCCATATAGAGGGATATCGTTAGCATCATTTTTTGGTTGTGCTCCTGCTATTGACGTTAAGAGAGATCCATCGTCGCTTTTGTATAAGATACTCGGTCAACAGATAACGCCGAGGATACTGTTTGATTTCATCTGCAACCCAATTGAGAATATTAATGGAGTGGCAAAATATGCTCCTTATGGATTGAGGAAGGTTGAGGCTTCGCTCATCAGGGACGGCTACAGCAGGGAAGATGTCGTTGTGGCTCACCCCGATTATGTTGAAAAGTTTATAGGACCTGAAACTCAGGTCGTTGGTACATACGAGATGGACCCACTTGGCATGGGACCAGTCACCATGACCTTCACGTACGGACGTAAACACATGTCTTATGACGAATTTTACTGTAGAGATTTACATAGGCGGATCTCCAAGGCAAAAAAGGATAATGGAAGCAACGCAAAGATCGTAGCAGGAGCATCAGGCACCTGGCAGTATAATTATGATCCTGCAAAGATCGAAGAGTATGGGATATACGGTATAGTTGAGGGGGATCTTGGAGGAATTGGTCCAGAGATTGATGGTGCTGGTGCTACTTTTTTTGATGCTCTGATGGCTGGAGATTTCGAAACCGCCAATCCATTCAAGAAATCAAAGTTCAAAGTTGAAATTAAAGAGTATGATCGTCCTGAGAGAAAATATCATGGCCGATTTATACATTATTGGGATGAACCATCAGTAGATGAAATTCCTGACATTATAAACCCAAGTATGCACGGGATGATAGAGGTGATGAGAGGTTGCGGAAGGGGATGCAAATTCTGCGATGTTACATTAAGGCCGCTGCGGTATTACCCCGTTGAAAAAGTGCAAAAGGAGATTAAAGTAAATATGAAGTACGGCGGAGCCAAAAGTGCATGGATTCAAAGCGATGATATTTTTGTTTACGGTCTAAACCCGAGGACTACAAAGAACATGGAACCCAACAGGGAAGCATTGGAAGAACTATTCAAAGGCATTATGTCGACAGGAATTGAGCATACTAATCCTACCCACGGTACGCTTGCAGGCGCAATTGCGGACGAAAGACTCATTCCAAGCATCTCAGAGATCATAGGATCGAGTCCTGATAATCACATTGGAATCCAATGTGGTTTAGAGACTGGGAGCACACGCCTAATAGGAAAATACGCTGACAGAAAGCTAGCCCCATTCAAACCAAATGAATGGCATTGGGTTGTAAAGCACGGGGTCAAGACACTGAATCAGTACTACTGGGTACCGGCGTTCACGTTGATAATGGGTTTGAATAACGACGAGACCCCCGAGGATAGCTGGGAAACCATCCAATTGATTCATGAACTAGAAACTGAGCAGCCAGATTCAAAGTTCACGGTCACCCCCTTGACCTTCGTCCCTATTGGCTTGTTGGAGAAATCTGAATTTTTTGATATAAATAATACGATGGACCCGCCTAAGCTAGGCGTAATGTACAAGACTTGGCAGCATAACTTCAAATATGGGATTCAGAAATTTATGCGAAAAATTGGACGGCAAAATCCAATGAAGGATCTGTTTTTCGCTGGATTGGCAAGATCTCTGGGCGGTGTTCCATTAAGTGCCATGGAAAGGTTCGCAAGAAGAAAAGGTCCAGAACACGAGCTAGTCATAGAGAAGATAAAGGCAAG
>JAATVS010000599.1 GCA_014523695.1 Nitrososphaerales archaeon TH5895 | reverse complement strand
GAAATAATGTTATCCACTGCTGACGCCACAAATCCAGAGCCGTAAAGGATGCTTGCCAAGTCATGATCATTTCCGAAATAGAAGCCTTGTTCAGGGAAAATTGCTTCGATTATGGCTCCTGAACCAGGCGGGATGGATATGAGATATCTCAAGCCAACTGATTCGTCACTATCGCTCATGCTATTTGCAGAAATTGAAGAGTTATCATAACGTGAATTCTCAACTACATTTTGGTTCAACATAGGCAAAGGATATAATACGTCTATCATAGCTGCTGCAAAGTTAAAATCTAGTGATTTTCTAGGACCTGCATTAATGATATACCATCTAGTAGGTTCATCAGGTTTCACGTAAAATATTTCTGCATCATTGTTCAGAGGAATCCTGCTAACAGTTCCTATCCACGGGATGTACTTATATGCCATGCCGTTAGTCAATATAAGGTCTGGCCTAGCATCAACGAACTTTCCTAGATCAAATGAGCCGATAGTACCATTCGTACCTTTGAAAAGTCCTTTATCAGCCGTATTGTAGACTTCACTAAAGGCGATATAGAATTCTTTGGCAGCTGGATGCTTCTGTTCGTAGGTAGGCGAACTAACAATTATACTACCGTACATACCGCTTGCTACGTGCTCCCATACACCATTGAGGTTGTCTCCGTCACAATGATACATGAAAATACTGGGAGCTCTTGAACTAACCTTCAATATCCATGTCTTGTTTTCACCGGGCTTAAGCGGACCAGATAAAGCCTGGCTAAATCCCGTTATTCCATGCAAGTTGAGACTGTGCACCAAGTCACCATCGTTGATTAGGGTAACGCGCACTGATTCGCCTTCTTTGAACTTAAGTGGTGGTCCTGGAACTGTCCCATTGAATGTCATCATTTTATATTCTATACCGCCAGGATGTAATAGATTGTCTGGCGAAACTCTCATTATGGCACGGTCATCTGCGATCAAGGTGATATTCCTGATACCTCTGTTAACCAATCGACTTTCATCTTCTGCGTTGACTAATGGTGATGATGAAGTAACCATTTGCGAGGAAGTTAGAAATGCAACAAGCAGAATAGAATATAACAATAATAATAATTGAGTGCTGGTCGACATGTTATTTGATTTAACACCAAGTTAGGTTAAATAGATTCTCTTCCGATCGAGTTTGGCACTTGCTCACCCACGTTCCTTAATTAAATCAGAATCATCATTAAAGTATTTTGTAAATGTATTCGCTGCATTCTATAGTTGGAATTATGTTATAATAATTGAAAATTCTGCAGTCTCTGGTCTAATAGGGTTAAACAAAATTCCATAAACAGGAATTTTGATTAAATATTTGCCTTTCTCAATAAATTTATAGTTAAGGACTGGTATCGGCATGTATCCATCTGTTGCATGCAATGGAACAGTAGGCTGACCTGTTTGATTTGTAGCTTTGAAGACAGTTTTGTTATCTTTCAATATCAAAAGGTCGAAATCAACATGCTGCCGAATTAAGTGTTTTAAGCACTCTAATCACATCATTTTTTGATGGTTCCTTTAGCTTATGTGGCACTTCAGGGAGTCTTTGAAATGAAGCTTCTCGTTTCAGTCTTTCGAGCCTCTCATCTGATACCTGGTAGTTACGTGTGTGTGGCCTGTCAATTGTTATTCTTGTATAACCAAAGTCATTGTTATCAAAGATCTTAGAATACTCGTTTTCAATGAAATCCTTATGTATTCCACTAATCTCATTAATCTGCTCTTCGGTAATATAGTTCCTCTTTTGATGAAGGCTTGTTCTCATTTTTGTGTAAAAGGAAATTGCGTTTATGAGCTGGATCTTACCCCTTCTTTTGGGATGTTTATTGTTTGTTACGATCCAAATATACGTAAAGATCCCTGTATTATAGAATAGTTGGTCTGGCAAGGCGATTATTGCTTCAAGCATATCATTTTCTATTATCCATTTTCTGATGTTACTTTCACCAGAACCAGCCTCGCCGATGAATAATGGGGATCCGTTAAGAACTATTGCAATTCTACTTCCTCCTTGTTCTAGTGGCTTCATTTTAGATATCATTTGTAGTAAAAACAAAAATGAGCCATCACTTTTTCTAGGAAGGCCATGACCATACTTTCCATTAAGGCCCTTTTCTGCCTCAGCTTTAATTCCGGATTCATATTTTCCCCAATCTACTCCAAAAGGCGGATTAGATAACATGGGATGAAATTTTTCATTTGGAAATCCATCTTCATGAGTAAGGCTATTTCCTAGCTTAATCCGGTTTAAGTCAAGCCCCTTCAACATCATATCCGATTTACATATTGCATATGTAGGTCGATTATAGTCTTGGCCAAAAGTATCAAACTGAAGATCAGGATTGAGTGATAGAACATATGTCGAAGCAACAGATAACATTCCTCCAGTTCCAGCAGCTGGATCATAAGCTGAACGAATCAAATAATTTTGTTTTAGGATACCATGTGTGAGTTTGGTATCGGCTATGAGTACAACTCCATCTTGACACATAGCACCATCGATATTGGTGGTTCACGCAGGGCTTGGTATAAACTCATCTCGATAGTGATTTAAGCTAGCGACTATGAAGCTGTACCAGATTTAACCGTTTGTCAACCGAATTTTTACAGCCTTAGAACAACCGGAGACTTGACAAAGCCAGGAATAACAATAGTTAATAGTTATCGCGTTTTACCTGACATATAATATATAGTATTGATTCATTAGATCATCATGAAATTAGTTTCTTGATCTCTTCGTTATAAAAAAGTATAAAATTGTATTTCAGGTGCTTAATGCGTTATAAACATAGAGAATGGAGTAGCAAAGTGGAATAACGGGTCCGCATTAGTTACCACTCATAATTTGAAATAATGTGAATTACCCTCGCAGCTAATAATTATTATATTAGTAAGTACTAAAGTGCGATCGCTATAATCCATGATATCACCGTCTACCATAATAATAATAATAATAATAATAATAATAATAATCTCAACAACTTACTACTAGAGTATCCTTGCGCACTAAAGCCTGATCCTCAATCTTTCTTTACCTTTGTATCTCAGGCTAATCGGCATGAGGTTGGCATAATCTTGTTCCGTCACTCTGAACTGAATAATCTTAGCTTTAGCTTGTGACATGTTATATAACAAAGTTCTATTACTATTTAGTGTCATTGAACGTCTTATTGAACAGCATAGTCGTTTAGAACGGCTGCGGATTGAGGTACATAAGGTAAGTCAACACAAATCAAATCGTATAATACGGTCAATACTAGCGTTTAGTTGGCTTGAGCGTAAAAGGCTTATTGAACGCTGTACACGTATACAAGCTTAGAGTAAAACTTGGAGAATCTGTACACGGATAGTATAAATGCTGTATACGCGCCAACCCTGACCCGTTTTAACCCAAAACTGATAACACTAACAGAATAGTAATCAACATAACACTAGTCTGCAACTGTTCTGAACTTAGATTAAATGTAGGCATAGGAAGGTGACCAATCTTGAACAAAGAGTAAATATCCATAGAAAGGGGCTGGTTCGATTTTTTAGTTTGGCTATTATTGCCACCTTGTTAATTGTCGCAATGACATAGTCGTCTTAAGCGGCCAATGCACAACTTAG
>JAATVS010000598.1 GCA_014523695.1 Nitrososphaerales archaeon TH5895 | reverse complement strand
GGATTAATGGTTCTAGAATAGAGCTTCGCTGTCGTAAATGCAATAACACGGTCGGCTGGTGGCATACTTTCACAGATAAGATCGTGCCAATAACGCGACCGTGGTCTGAAGAAGAATGCTTAGCAATGAAATAGCTTATCTATGACTATTACCAAGTCAATTAACTTAGAACTCGAATTCTTTCAGTAAACTTTCTGGAATTTTAAAATTTACCCGCTTATCTTTATCAAGTGAGTCGTACACGATTAAAAGAAATAACGACTAGCCATTAACTGACTAGCATGATTTATCTATCTATAGACTTCTCTTTGTCTATTATTAGGAGAAAACTCGGCTGCTGTTTCTCTTGCTGAATATCAAACTCATCAATATCAATCTATCTTGCGCTTCTAATTAGTATGAGATTTTCGGTCATGTTGTGATGAAATGATTTGTGAAATCTTTCTTTCATTACAAGTCTAAATACTTCTTTGAGAAGAAATGAGTATTTGTATCCCACATCATGTCTAATTATAATTTTATATTCATGTCCAGTCTCATCGAATCTGCTAGGTGTCTGTGTAATTCTTAGCCAAGTATTAAGTATGTCTAGAAATGATGAAAAACTAAATTCTCCACGTAACAATAAACTCATCTCTTCGAGATCATTTACTGCGGATTGTGCGAACTCGGAAAGCTGTTGTTCTGTGAGTTGGTCGATCGCTTTTGCCATTATTGATTTAGGAATGTAGGACATCCTAGCTAGAGGTGCATTCGAATACCAGTATAAGTGATTTTTGATTATTTGATTAATTTTTGTATTAAAACTCACATCTTTGAATTTGGATTCATATTGCAATTTATCAATATTCTCAGTAGGCATTGTAATAGTTATTGATTTGCCGACGTTTTCTGAATCATCATCTTCAAAATTAGTCTTTTGATTATCAGCGGAATGTTTGTTAAATCTAAAGTTTGAAGTTGAAGTTGAAGTAAAATCATAATCAGATTTGTAATAGTTATCCATTTCATCATCATCATCATCGTCGTCGATGGGAGAGCCAGACATTTACTATCGTACGCTCTTGTTTAATATAGATAATAAATCTTGCAATCTGAATAGTATATGGTATTATTTGTCACTATATACAGGAAGTAGACCAAAACAGGACATGGCCCGATAGTAGTCAGCAAAATTGGGCTGATTATTGAGGATTTATATCATTTTGTCACTTTGTAAAATTAAAATTTAAATATCGGTATGAATACTAGGTCTACTGCTTTGAAGTCAGTGGAGATTCCAAAGCCATCATCGACTACAACCTGTGCTACTTTTAGGTTACCTAAAGAAAAGTTAGAGCAACTACGTAAAGTATCTCAAACCAAAAATGTCACACCTAATACATTGGTTAATCAAATAATCAATTCATATCTAGATTGGCACAGTAGAGCTGCACATGCCAAGTTGTACTACCTACCTAAATCATTTTTAATTAGATTAATAAATGAACTCACAGAAAAAGAACTAAATGAGCTAGCACGTGACGTAGCAAAGAATGATCTTGTAGATATAAGTCTATTTCTACGGGGAGGATTTAATTTAGATTCGGTTTCAAATATTGCAGAAACTTGGTTAAGAATAGCGCAGATGCCATATAGGGTTGAAATCAATGGAGATGGATGCAAGATTATAATTGAGCACGATATGGGCATAAAGTACTCATACTTAATCAAAGAAATCTCTAGATATCTCTTGGAAGTAGCGTTTGAAGCCAAATCATCTTGTGATGTTACAGAGAATGCTATTATTATAAAAATCGAGCAGTAGTGTATCTATTAGTCCTGATGTCTCTCTTTGCTCTTTTGAGACGTTGGCAGCAAATTATGATGATATTGCCGCCGACAGAGTAGGTGTAATATAACATAAAAACATATGATAATACGAGGGTTCGAGACGTGGTTCTTTTGTTATGTGTGCTCTAACACTAACTCTTATGATCTTTCTAGGTTCTCTTTTCTAGCTTTAACAACATCCAGAATTTTCTGAAAATTTGGTTTTAGGTTGGACGGGATCGAATCAAGATGTTGTTCTATAGCCCATCCAATACAACCCAATACAGCAGCGTCATTAGTTTCCACAATAAAACCGGTATGTTGTTCATTTAGTTTTATGCGATCGCGAGCCGGATCATTACATATCTCATACGCTGTTTTACCTATTCTTTCAACTCACGCATGATCGTCATCGGTAATATCAATCTCAATCTCCTCTTTATCTTCACTTTTGCTTATACTTGGCTGTGTCAAATACTGTCTCCATTCAATAGTGATGATTTATTCATGTCAAGATTTTCATTTTTTGTTTCCCTGTTCTGCTTCTGATGCAGGCTTTAGGAATTCTGACATGAGTTTCGAACAACGAATCATAAAGCGAGAGAGGCTATTCATTAAGC
>JAATVS010000597.1 GCA_014523695.1 Nitrososphaerales archaeon TH5895 | reverse complement strand
TTGATCATGCCGCTCATCGTAAGACCTGACACCGCTATTAAATCTTGCAAGAAATCACCCATACTTAGTGCCCTTAATACTTCCTTGCTTAATAGGGAATATTCTGCTTCTTTTTCTTGATTTAGACTATCTTCAAGTTTCTTACTGGAGGAGGCCCATCCAAGTATCTGTGGAAGCGTATCTATGATGAGGTCGCTCTTACTCAATACGTTCACTTGTGAGGTCCTCAATCGTAGCATGATAGAGGAGGCAAGCAGAGAAATAGAGACATAATTTAATGCGGAGGAAACAAGCGTTCCGTCAAAAACAAAAATATTAAGCTTATTGTCTGCCAGAAAATTTCCTACAAAGTATGGACCGCTGGCTCGAAATGCAAACAATTCAATTTGCCCAGGGGTATCGATAATAACATAGTCGGGGTTTAGCTCGTTTACTTCATTTTGGATTTCTTCTAGATGAGTAGATATGAGATCGCTAGCAAATACAAGTGAACCATTTGGGCCCAAATTATAATCCTCCATTATAGCTTTCATATCGACATAGTCTCTAACATCTACATCTGGTTCATAAGGAAGACTTTCCGCACCAGGATCTAAGTTTAGGGAAACTGGATATGAGCTGTTGTCAGAATACCATTGAAGCAGCCTCGAAGTAAGAACAGACTTACCTGCACCAGCAGTTCCAGTGACGAAGATCGAGTCCATGAGAATTTACAACCGATAATTTGCCCTTGCCGGTGTATATTTGTGTATGCAGAGGAGATTCGAACAGAGAGCAATATACCCCTTAACCATGGCCTAATTTTACTGGTGCTTTCTCAAGCCATGGTTGTTCACGATGTTACAGGATGATTCAACGAACGATACTGGCAGAAATCACCCGGGGTTTTTATATGGCCTCCTCTTATCAGACGGGTGAAATATTTTGAATTGGCGTTTGCTCGCAATCCCGGCAAGCATTGTGCCATTGATCTTGATGGTGTTCTTCACACACATAACTGTAGATGACCTCTTGTCAGTAGGGGTTATTCCATTTGTTCTTTCATCTGCAGCTGTTATCGGAAAGGTCTTGCTACAGGCATATAGATTCAAGTATTTTATTCGAAAATTTATAGGACACGATGTCAGCAGTTTATCAACGACGATTTCTGCTAGACTCGGTTCAGAATTTGTTTCACAAACGACTCCATCGTACATTGGCGGCGAAATAGTAAGGATTGCATGGTTGACACGAAGAGGAGTTCCAGCTGGGAGAGCTGCTTGGATTACGACCATTGAAATAATCTCAGATGTCTTTGTAGGAACCATTTTAGGGATCATTTCTGGAGTGTTTGCAGTTCTCAATGGAGGCTACCTTATAGGAACAATCGTAATATTGCTGTCTATTCCCACCCTTACATTTTGGTTTTTGTTAATGTTCTTTTCTGCGAAAAGAAACCTTAAACTTCCCAATCTAATAGAAAGAATAATACAGAAAATTTTGAGGGGAGAGCGAGGAAGAAACCTAGTCACATCAACCAACAATGCAATCGCAGATTTATGTCAGATGAGCAGAGAAAACTTTAACTTTTCATCTTCAGCAGTTGTCAAAACATTTGCGATAGGAATAGCAATAACAGTCATTGCATTTGTACTACAAGGTATCTCATTTATGGTCTTGGTGAATGCAGTAGGCAATGGAATACCTTCTATAAGTCTATTTGATTCGGTCATGGCGACTTCTGCTTCCACAGTATTGGCCACTGTACCGATAACATTGGGAGGATCTGGCCTGGCTGAATTAGGGATCTGGGCATACGTTGCAAATCTAAATTCTATACCCTCGCTACAGGATATAGTTACCGACTCACACTTATCTGTAATAGTAGTTTGGAGAATTGCATCATATCATGTTCCTTTAGTAATCATGTGGATCGCATTGATGAAGCTTACAATAAATAAAGACGTAATATCTGAGAGGAAGAAGAATTTTACTAATGGCCCTTCTGATCCAAACACAGCTAAACGTCATCCTCACGGCGAGGACCAGAAATTTAAACTAGATAATCCCAATGGTAGTAAAGGCCAGGCAGTTAGAGATGATTAGTTAACTATTGCGTGTCTCGTGACCGACTATAACACCGATCCAAGAATTCCTTGCAGAGTCAGTCTATTTGACCGCCTTTTTGGTAAACGGGGTGGATTGAGGATGAGAGGTTAGATTGCGGCGCTAAAATCAATCTCCACCGTCATCATCGGAATCCACGGAGCTTTCGTTACTACTTTTTGCCACATCAGATTCCACGTCCAACATCTGTAGATCCTCCATTTCGAATCGATATATGCTATCCATCTCTAGGGCATATTTGCTCTTGAGAAGATCAGCTAACTGTGAGCTTAACTTACCTTTGTACATCTTAATCTTAAATTCGTAGACGAAACCTTTCATGAATTCAGATATTTTCATATTAGTAGGGACATCCAATCCTTCCACGATTGTACGTCCATCGGGGAGAGGTTCGTACACTTGTATGTCTACTTTAAAATCCTTTTCATAAATATCAAGAATATATCCGGTC
>JAATVS010000596.1 GCA_014523695.1 Nitrososphaerales archaeon TH5895 | reverse complement strand
CTCTTGGCTTGTTCAGCAACTTTTTTAGTTGCTTCGATTGCTTTTTCTTCTTCCCTCTTTGACATATTCAAAGTTATTCAACATGCTATATAACAAGTGGTAAACAACGGTGGTTACGACCATAAGTACCCGTCCAGACCAATTTCAACCGATTTTGCAAAATAATTAATGTTGGCTAACTTACAAAACGACTAACCTATTTGAGCTTCGTTATTCGAATAATTGAACGAATAGACAATGTTGTAGCCAAAGCGACCTCATCTAACCATAGTTGGATATAGTTTTATAGTTTATCCCATCTTCCATAACAATGAGTGATAGATCTTCTGATATTGATGCTATGATGTATGCGCCTTTTTCGTGCGTTGATTGCGCCCAAGAATTAAATCGCGCCAAGAGTTAGAAGAACACGAGGCAAGCATCAAGAACTAATAGACTATGATTAATACAGTAGTTCACACTACCTACATTAAGGCTTATCCACTTCTTTGACGTTCAATAAGTTACAGACATAGCAGCAGTGGGTGGGGGGGTTCCGCAAGAACAATGAGCATTAACTTCCCAAAGCCTGTAGTAGCAGGCAAAGAATATACAGTAGATTTACAACTTTTTAATTTGGATCCCATTAATCTTTGAAGCGTTTAAAACTCAAATTCTTTTAAAGAATCGTTTGAAATGTTAAGAAAAATTTGTTTCTTGTCAGAATGATCTATCTTTCTCTTAGGTATCAAATATTCTCTGTCTTTCTTGTTTTCACCGTCAATTACAACTAGATTGTCTTTGTATTCTGCGAATACTCTTCCAATTTTTCTACCTATTACAGTACTCATTCCATCAGTACTAATGATTTTATCGTTTATGATGACGGGGATTCGATAAAATGTATAATAGTTCCAATCAAATGGATCGTTGGTATTTTTCGTTCCATCATTCTCGATAGCGGCACTATGATCGATCATCATAAATACTATTCAGAAAGATATTTAACGATTATAAGAATTACAAATATTGTTACTCGAATGTAGTTATCCTCACTCAAACCTAACGATAGGACGACCCAGTTTAGGAAACGGCTGCCTATCTATCTTGACCTACTGTGCATAGTCTAGACTTGATTTACGTTGGCTTAAGCAGAATACTAAATTTTGGTGACCTACCTAATCTTTGTGAGCCAAATTAAATACAATGGAGCTATTTTAGCTGGTACAATATTGGAAAATGTTATAGTTATGACCTGCATACTAGAGCTGGTGTTGTGGGCACACGAGTAAACTGATAGAAAATAAACGCAGTAAGCTTGCAACATCTGCTGCAACTAATAGACGTTGTATATGTAAAGCGGACAATATCACAATCATTCCACTATATCGTACCTATGATAGTTTGTCTTATCAGGTATCTCGTTGTAATTATTGTAGAGAAGAGTGGGCCGAATACTGGGTCAGTTATAGATACATATTCTCTTCGTTTATACTCCGTCAATACTAGAGTGGGAGTCATACGCACCTATTGTTCGAGATAATGATTATAAGACCTAATTAGCAAAGGCAACAACAAAATGGTTGTCATGGTCACGTGCTCTCATTGTGGATATGAATACCAATCAGAGGTGTTACAAACCCCGGATGAAGAAACTTTAGTGTCAGAGCCCCGTGATAGTATAATGGAGAACTGTCCAAAATGCAACAAGATTTCGAGCCACAATACAGCTGACTTTTATTGGATCAATCCATCAGAATTAGAACAGTGATAGCTTAGCAAATATTATGTTTCACATCTCCACCTGAGTTATTGGTTTCATTTTCTTCTTCATTGTCGCCATTCTATTGGTCATCGTCATCATTGGGATTGCTGCTCGTTTCGGAAGTTACTGTATTATCAGTGTTAGTGTCTGGGCTGTCGGTCGATTTATCGCCGTCATCTCCAACATTCTCAACATCGTTACTACTACTGGTATGACCGACCAAGACATAAGTTACGACTGCCCGAATTCACAAAATGGGCATTAAAAACTTTGTAGCTCCTAGTTGTTCTTAATATGAATCTTTTTTACTACATCAGCATCCATTTTGAAATTAATGGGGCATGAATGCAATTTCGGCTGATCATCAATCTAGGTCGTAAGTTTAACAAGATTGACACGAGGTGTTATTCTGAAACTGTTATTTCTGTAGGCTCCGCCTTAAATCCAATCTTACCATGAGCTCCATCACAGTACGGTTTACTATTGGACGCCCCACATCTACACATGGCGGCAAAGACATTGCCATCTACCGTAATCAAGTTCGGACCATTCTGAGTACATTTAATTACAACTCTTGTCATTGCTCAGATGTATAGCACACGATATATATACAAACTGCTCGAATTTCTGAACAATAAAACTTGATATCAGCAGATCCGGGATCGTCGAATAAGTTTGGGTATCTAGTTGTGACGTGGCTCGAACTTATTGTTATGATAAGTCTCGTATAACATACTAACTCAAATATGTGCCATTTCAGAACAATTTGCAACTCCAAATAGTGAAGTCATCTATACAAGGCACAAATTATGGGACTCATTTCCGTAGTGACTTCGAATCGCTAAATCATATGATACGATCCGAATCAAGCTTATATCCTACTATAATTACAAAATGTCATGAACCAATATTTTGCTGTAATTGTATTCGCATTGATTGGAGCAACGACGATTGTTGAAACGGTAGAAGGCCCTAGGACCTTTGGTTACGGCTGCCCGAATTCACAAATGGGCATTTAAAACTTTGTAGAAGATAGGGACGGCCAACAGAATTTGTGCCGATATGCCTGCCGTCCCTACCTTGTGCAGGTTTGCGACGTGTATTTTGACATCTAAACATAAAAGACTTTCCGGAACTAGGTTATGTTCACCCCCAACTTAAAGATAGGAAATACCAGGCGATACATAACAACCTGGTGACTATTCCTATCTAACCGGCCGTCCGAAGTTTGTTGGGTTTGTTACCAGTGACAGTAGTTAGTGATACTGTCAATCAATATATAAACAACAAATTATAAAAAAAGATCTGTCTTTACGATCTTTCCAAATTATCTTTTTTAGTTCTAGTATCCTCTAGAATTTCATGAAATTGACCGTAGTTTAGGCGGGATAACATCAAGGTGTCTCTCGATAGCCGAGCCTAGATTTGGAACAGCTGTGTTATTGGGTGCGTTAGTTGATTATTTGTCTAACAAGAAAAGCTTCTGGCGAAAATTGTTTAATCATGAACTGATTATTTTTGCTCTTTCATTCATTAAATCGGTTTTACTAGCATTGAATTCATTTTTTAGTCTAACAGGTAGCTTTGAAAGATCGCTGAGCCGCCACTGGTCAACTTTCCAATAGCCTGGATTTTCTTCTGTCACAGCAATATCCAACAGCAAATGCCTGGCATTATTCTTTATTTTATCTCCACTGGTATAATAGAAATAGCGAAACCCCGATTTTTCTCTGACCGATGATGTTTTCATCTCTAAATACGAGATTAAATTTTGATATGAGATTTCAATATCTGGATATCCAGCACTACCAAGTCTCTTAACTGAAAGCGGAAGTTTATTCATCTCATTGACTATTGTTTCTTCAATTCTTCTACCGACTTCATTGACACGACTGCCTTGATATCTCTGGCGCGTCGAGGCGGATGTCTTAAGAAATTTTTTCAAAATCCCACCCAAAGTCTCTATAAATTTCTTGTCTAATTCATGGGATGTGTTTATGGGAATTACATCGAAGCCCGTTGATAATTTTACTACTAACGGAAATTCGACTCTACCGAGCTCTTTCGAAAGACCAAAGACTTTTTGAAGCAGTTCATTCTTACTGGCTGTCAATTCCGACTAAATTAATACATCTTCATCGCCTTGTAAATACTGTTCAATTCTGCCGGAAATTTGCTCCATAGCAACTTTAATGTATTGGGGGTCAATTTCAGTTCCAATATAATTTGCTTTCAGACGAATACATGCTAAAGCAGTAGTACCTACCCCCATAAATGGATCATACACGAGCATGCCCGGCTTGATTCCATGTAACTCGATACATCGTTGGGGTAACTTAATGGGAAACACTGCTGGATGAGGGCGACCCTCTTGAATCGTCGCGTGCGGTATAAGCCATACATTCCCTCTGTCTCTTTTGTCGCGAGTTGCGGACTTCCAGCGCCCGATGTTTGTCTTATCTTGATAAGTTACACCTACTCTCATTTTATCAATTTTGATATTTCCAGTTTTTGTAAAATGAAAAACATATTCTTGAAGCGGATTTAGGTATCGCTCACTGACTATGGGGCTAAAATGGCCTACCGATAGATTATCACGGATACGGTGTCCGTTGCTTTTCCCGATGTCTTCTGGGTCAATAGATACTGACTTTATCCAATGTATTGTATTTTGCAATTTATAACCGGCTTTTTCAAATCTTTGAGCTACCAAGAAAGGTAGTAATGGCTTGTCAGATCGACCACCTATATTAAGAAAAAAAGAACCATTGTCTTTCAGAATTGACCTACTAGTTTCTGCAACGTTCTGTAGCCAGTCTAAATATTCTTCATGTTCTTTGTTATCACTGTACTCTCCATAATCTTTGTTTATGTTGTATGGGGGAGAAGTCACAATAACATCTACCGAAATGCCTTCATCTTTCATTTTCTTCATGAACTCCACGCAATCTTCTTGGTAGATTTGATTTATTGTTATCAGACTAGTCAATTGATAGTCCCCCGTTTTTATAACTTTGTCGCAACTTGGCATTTTAGATAATAGTTTTCCATTTATTATCCCCCTCAATCTTAACTCCACACATTTCAGCCGGAGTCCGATTAGCTATACCTTCATGCGGTCGAATGAAATCATGATACAGTCGATAGCCGGTCAAGACCGAGGTATTGACATTCTTCAAACCTCGTATAACTTCCTCACGGTCACGGACTTCCCCATTTAATTGTTCCATCTTGTTGCTGTTATGATCGCCTTGGAGTCGAATGTGTCGAATATGTCGGCTTCTCGATTTACTACGTGTAAAGAATTCGTCTTTGAATGCTTGGTTGATGTGAATCAATCATTCACATACTGATAATTGCGTACGTTTTTTATATAGTAATCAGTTCAAGGTCTGAGTATTTATCCAATTATTTCTCAGAAATAATATTATACAATACATAATTTTCAGAACGTAATTTATTGAAGCTTATAGGAGGATAGGAGGACTACTGTTTTTCTATAGTTGTCTGATAAATTAATTTCAGTTTTCTGACATTTTACATATGTCGCTATTATGAAGGCATTGTCATTAGATACATTTTGTGTTAATTGCTTATGAATAAATTTATGAAGTCCAGCAGTCGCGCTTTCGATATCTCGATTCGTCGAGTTCACCCAATACAACTAAAGTTTGGCGGCATATAATCTATTTCATTGCGCTAGTTTATTGCATTCAATTATATTACATTATAAGAATATATGATGTTGTTCCCCCCACTACGGCATAGTTGAGTACTTCTGCTGCCGAAAGGTAAGGTACTTCTGCTAATG